>NZ_JAWDKA010000003.1 GCF_032714615.1 Methanorbis furvi | reverse complement strand
GCGGAGAAAAACCGATGGATGAGTTCACCCGGGAAAAATACGAGGGAGTTTTTGCCGGTGCTGGTATGGAGTTGCCGCAGAACATCTGCAAGAAGTGTGCTGATCTCATGTGGAAGGCACGACCGCCCGCAGCGGATCCGCACAACCCTTACGGCATGAAACCCGCGAACGCTCCGGCGGTGCCCGCACGTGAACGACCTCCCGAACCGGAACCGGAGGTTTTAGAGTATCACGGGAAAAAGATCACGTGCGTATGCAGCAAGTGCGGCGCACGGCTGAACAAGAACGCGGTATCTGCACGGTTGATCTTCAACGAAGACTTAAGGTGCAAGAAATGTGATCCAGAGGGAGGGCTTGAATTCGCATGAATCCCGCCGGACAAAACAACATGAAACCTAAGTGGATGCTGATCCCCGAGCTGATGGACAAAGAAAAACTGGTAGAGCTGAAAGCAACCTACCGAACAGACGCGGCAGTTGCCGCATATTTAGGAATCGGGCGTCATTCCGTGGAGCAGGCACGGATGTATCACAGGTTACACAAACCATACGCACGGCTGAGATCCAAATAACCTTTTTTTGAAAAAAAGAACCCGGAATAATCCGGTTTTGTGGTGTCAACCAAAGACGTAAACGCTGGTATTGTAACATCCCAAGAGACTGAATCTCTGAAGAACCCTGCATACTGACATTTTTTACCGTGGTCGTCGTCCACAAAGCCACCTCCCCGAGTTGAACGGAGGATATGCGGTTTACAAGACCGCTGCATTGACCCAACTATGCTAAAGTGGCAAACGTCACCGGTAGGAATTGAACCCACGAGGCCAATTAAGACCGAACCGCTTTCAAGGCGGTCTTCCTCACCAACACGGTCACGGTGACAAAGTTGCGAGGGTCGGATTTGAACCGACGGGATACAAGGTTATGGGCCTTGCGGGATTGACTGACTACCCTACCTCGCAGTGATAATTAGGTAGACTTGATAGCTGAAATATTCGCGTTCGGTTACCGAAATCAGTAACAGAACTCCGATATATATTCTATTTTCCCCTACAAATTTTCATATGGAAGGAGAAAACACAGGAGAAAATCAGGGGAAAACCTCTACTTCTCCTGAGAAAAGAGAAAGAGTAGCCGTTTGTCTTGTCTGTTCAAATGAATGGATCGCAAGAACTGGAACTGCAAAGAAGCCTGCAAAGTGCCCTGTTTGTGGAACGAAGCGGTGTTCGTGGAAAGATGAAGTTTCGACTGAACCCGAAAATCAGCCGGTGGAGCAGGAGAAAACCGTGATTTTCGCCGGAGAAAACGAGGAGAACAAAGGAGAAGAGCAGGAGAGAACGGGAGAAATTGAGGAGAAAACCGAGGAGAAAAGGGAAGAGAAAAGAGAAAAACAAATCTACAACCCGATAACTGAGAAATCCTACTCCGTGAAGTCTCGGAGCAGCAAAGCGGGAACCAAAGGACCTATCAAAGGACTGTGGGAAGAGCCGGAGAAAACCGAGGAGGAGAAAAGCCCGGCAGGCAGCTTTCCTATCATTCTTGTCGTGGCCGGGCTGGTGGTATTGGGTTGTCTGGCAGGTGTTGGTTGGTTTCTGGGACGACGTTCGGATACTCGGAACCGGTCTGTTCCGGCAGATTTCCGACCGCCGACAGCGGCGGAAAGAGCAATGATCCGGGTAGGGGTTTGAGATGTTCGGACTTGACAGCATCCCGGGTTTCGGCAAATACGTTGCACTTGCCGAAAGAGTCGTTGGAATTGCCGAACAAGTAATCACCGAAGGAAAATTCCGCGAGAAATGGTTAGAAACGGGTAAAATCACGGGAACCTTCTCACTGGATGAATACCGGGTAAAGTTTGAGATCGAGGACACGAAGAGAACCGCAATTCCTGCGGAAATCACGGAGGCGGAATAAAATGAGTATCATGCAAGAGGCAACCGTAGAGGAGCCGCCGGTAAAGCTGAACCGGAAAGACATCACCGGCGACCTCATCGGAGCAGCGCCCGACTTCAATTTTGATGAAGAAATCCCCCTTCTTCCCAAGGGAGAAGAACAGGAGCAGCCCGAAGAACTGAACGCGGTTGTTGGAATTCTTGACATGCTGATCGGCAGCTCCGGTGACCTCCTCAAGGAGTATGATCTCCCTGCCCCGAACCTCACCATTTGGGAGAAGTGGGGAAAGGAGAACCTATCAAAGGCACTGAACCACTACATGCCTGCCGGAATGGGGGAAGGTATCAGCTCTCCTGCAATGGCTGGATTGATCGGCGTCGGTGCAATCCTGATCTGCTTCCTGCCGGTGATCATGGTGTTCGTAAAACGGAAGCAGGAACCACAGCCGGAACAGATCCCACAGCAGCCGGAACCCGAAGAGGAGAAAACCGAGTTCGTGAACACCTACGAAACCCCGGAACCTGTTCACAGCACCGCGCCGATCAGTGACAAGATGCTCTCCGCATGGGAGCGGATTCAGAGGGTTGATAATGGATATTGACTTACACCTCGATGATCCAACACACCGGATGATCGCAGCCCCAACACGGGCAGGGAAATCATATTTCGTCGGTGCCTGCATTGAGCAGATGTATGAGCAGGAACACCCGTTTATCATCCTCGACACGAAGACCGATAATCACATCGGCTTGCAAGAGCTGCCGAAAGTCAAGAAGATTCAGATCAAAACAGGACTGAATTACGACTGGGGGAAACTTATCGACTATCCATATGTCCTCTGCGTTCCGACGCTTCGCACCCGGACGGCTGATCTGGTAGCACTTTACCGGGAACTTGCCGATGAGATGTTCATGAGTCAGGGGGAACGTCACCTAATCGTTGAGGAGGCGCACAACTGGAACAAGAATGCATCTGTTGCCGATCCTACCCTTGAACTGATAGCGAGAGAAGGAGCAGGAAGAAAGAAATTTCTCTGGTTTGTGACGCAACGGCTTCAGAATTTCCCACAAATTCTGTGGTCACAGTGTGGTTACACTTACCTGTTTCGGCATAAAATTCCCTCTGATATTCGGTATATTTCTCAGGGAATCCCGGATTTTGAAACCCTGAACAAGAGCCTGTTTCCGCATGATGTACTCGTATGGGATCAGGGAGCAGTTGAGGAGGATACAACAATTATCAAAGCGGCTGATGTGACCCGCAGGACACATCACAGAGGGTAAAATGTCGTTAAAAGGAACAAGAAAGATCAGCATTGCAAAAACAACCGACCCGCGGATTCAGAGGGTAATGACTGTCATGCGGAATCAAGAGCCGGATGTGTGGGGAGACATCGAAATTACCTATAATCAGGCTATCATCTGGATGCTGGATAAGCTGCGGAATAATCGCCTGTTGGACTGACCGGTTACCAACTCGGAACCCCAAATTATCTATTTTTTTGCTGATTGCATGGTGTATGATTGAAGATTTCAACAACCTGTATGAGCTGATCATGGCCGTTGTCGCGGCTGTTGCTGCTCTCATTGCATGGATTAAGGATAAACAGGCGAAAAACGAAGCGGCATACGCAGACGAAGTTCAGAAGTATTTTGATCCGGCTGACAACACCGTGCAGGCACCGCCGGAAGGAACGCCGAAGCGCTCTTACACCATGTCCGACGAAGTTAAAAATTTCCTGATCTTCGGCGAATCCGAAGAGGATCAGAGAAAGATGCTGGAACAGGTTCGGGAAGCCGAAGCAAAAGACCTCTGCGAATACCGCGTCTCTTACTCCCGGGGATATTACAATATTTCCTACGGGCAGATTGCCGGCGGCGCGAAGTACGCATAATTTGACCGGTTACCGACCGGTTACCAACTCGGAACCCCAAATTATCTATTTTTTTGCCGATTTTCTCATCAGCTGTTACAAAACGTAACAGCCGGAGAAAACAAAAATGACAGATTTTGTAAATACGGCTATTAATGCCGCAAAAGTGCCGCTTTTTACCGTGGCAATTCCCCTCGTTGTGGGTGTAGTAATTGTTGCATGTTTACGTGCAGCACTGAAGATCTGAGGTGACCTGAAATGAAGTTTCAGGAAACCACAGTAGCACAGGAAATCAACCTGAGCAACCCGGCAATCGAACTGGGTAATTCTTCGATTCACGACGCTTACGCGCTTGAGATCAACATTTCCGCGAAAAACGAGACCGGTTCCGCAAAAGTGCCGACTATTCAGGAGTTCCTTTCCGCGTTTGAGCAGATCGCGGTTATGTCCGACAATACTCGGTATCACTACGCCATGTCTGGTCTCGATATCGCACGTTGGAACGCGCTTTCAACGCCGATGTCTCTTCCGACTCGCGTACTTGACAAAACGTTCACATCTACCGCAGATGATGCAACGATGAACGCCTCTTTCGTGCTTACGCTGGATGCAGGAGATCTGATTGCAATTCAGCACGATACAGTCACGCTTAAGGCAGCAATTGCAAAACAGATTGCCGCTGATTGTCCGGTAACCGCATGCACGATCAAACCAACGGTTTTCGAGAAGATTCCCGAATCTGTTGCCGAAATTACCGGAACTTACGGCGCGAATTTTGAAGCAGCATTAGAGCCGAAGGTCTATGCAATGGAAAAAACCCTCGGGGCAAACACCGAGTTTACCGGGTTCTTCGATCTTCCGACCGGCGCACTTCTGCGCACCGGTATGATGCACTGGTCCGTTGCCCCGTCTCAGGTCGGTCTGATTCAGGTCGTCCCGTCTCGTTCCGAGATTCACCGGGTGAACTGGAATACCGCTGTTGCACGTGATGAGCGCAGGCTGAGAACCAAAATGCCGGAGAATGTTGTTCTGATGGACTATAACAGCGAGTGGATCATGAACGGACTTGGTAAGGACGGAAGAACCTTCAACCGTGGAGATTTCCAGATTGCCGCAAAGTCCAATGTTGAGACCAAGCTTCGGTATGTCAGTTTCGAGATGACTTTCCCGGCAGGCGCTGGTGCAGTTCTCGAACCCGGAAACAAGTTCCTGTGAGGTGATGAGAGATGGGTATTTTTGATGGATTGATGAACTTCGGTTCTTCGATCTTAAATACCGCATCTTCCTTTGTTAGCACCGTTACGGCTCCGGTTCGGAACTTCTTTAGTGGCACTCCGTCCGGTAGTGGATCTCCGAGCGGCGGAGGCGGTTCTCCCGGCAGTTCCGGCAGTTCTGGTAGTTCCGGCGGTGTGGGTTCTTGGGTTTCTGGTGTGCAGGCAGCATTTACCGAGGCCGTAAATCAGGCCGCGAAACAGGTCGAGCAGATCACTTCAAGCCTGAATGATACCCTTGCAGGAATTACCAAGGGCTTCGATGATCTCGGAAAGAACCTCGACAATTTTGGCAAAGACATTACGGCAAACCTCCCGAAGATTTTCGACGCGGAGACAACACTCAAAGAAGCACAGACGAAGCTTGATCAGCTGATCAAGGCGGGCGGAGACATTCCGGCGAACCTACAGAAACAGTTTGATGATGCGAAGGCACAGGTCGAGCAGAAGAAGAAGGAGATCAAGGTTCAGACCGATACTTATGCCAAAGACATCGTGCAGAAGGCAACCGCAGCAGCTGCGGCAGCAACACCGGTAGATGTGATGAAGGCAGCTCTGACGCTGAACCCGCTTACAATGCCGTTCGTGATGACAGCTGAGGCGGGCAAGAACGTTCTTAGCGGCCTCGGAATCGGGAACTCAAACGTGATGAACCCGGATGCTGTGAGCGTGAACAAGTCCGATCCGAACCTGCTTTACAATCTGGATTACAGCAATCCGAACGTGCAGTTTTTCAGTTCGGAGGTGGACGAGCAGGGCAACAAGAAGAGCACCGGATACCTCGGTCAGTTCGCGAAACCTTACGCAGTCGCCGACGAAGCACTGTTCTTCAACACCGGCGGTATTCGCGGCGGCAGCAATGCACCCGCAGGAGCCTCTTCTTGGACGGACACACCCGACAGTCAGAAGTTACACGACTACGGACTTGGCAGCAATGTGATTTACAGTTCCCGTGATCTTGACGCAGCCGAACAGGCCCGCGTACTTGCAATGTACAAAGAAAAGGGTTGGCTTCAGCCGACCGGCGGCAAGACCGTGGCCGAACGTGCGGCGGCAGCCGTCGAGAAGATCCCGGTCGCAGCTGGTGACGGCAAAGTTGTGTACAAAGGTGTCGGCGGCGGAGGGATCGGTTCAGGACTGTTCACCGCAGCGAACGGTAAAACCTACGATCTGAACAACCCGGCAACCGCTCTTAGTGTTGTTGCTGATGGTATCGGCGGAGCACCGGCGGTAGCAAGCGGTTTCATTGATCAGGCTGTTGCATTCCGCAATGATCTGTATGGATCCGGCGGTGAAGCAATGGCATCAGGGAATGTCGCCGCAGGAATTGCTTCTGTGGGCATTGGTCTTGCAGTGGATGTTGCCGCACCGGTTGATCTGATCAACGTTGTGAATCTGTGGACTACTGGACGCGGAGATCAGATTGATCTCGAAGATATCGGATGGGCAGTATTCGACGCGGTCGCCGTGGGTGCAGGTGTGCTCACATTCGGAACTGGTTATCTTGGATTAAAAGGTGTGAAAGCTGGACTAAAAGGACTGAAGACGGCTTCAAAAACCATGAATGTTGTAGGATACGGCGGTCAGGCCGCATGGGGCGGAGTTACCGCTCTGGGGGCACTCTAAATGGGTAAAATTGGAAGTTTCTTCGATGCGCTGAAACTCGGAAGCAAATCCACTGACGATGCACTGACATCTTCCAAAGCAATTGGCGGATCTGGCAGTGTGACGATTTCAAAGGTTGATCCGTTGGATCCCGCAGGAACCTACATCAAGGCAGCGGCATCAGAGCCGAACATGGCGAAGATTCTCGCTTCCGAATCCTCAGTGACGGTAAAACCCGTAACCACAGTCTCAGCACCGACAAAAGCAATCTCATCTGTTGATGATGTTGCAGCAATTGCCGCGAAAAGCAACGCGAACGAGGCGGCAACGAAAATCGTTGCACAGGCACAGAAAAACAGCAGTGTTCTTGGCAGTCTCGGAAAGGTCGCAGCGGCTACCGGTATCGGTGTTCTTGTCGGCGGTGCTCTTGCCTCCGGTTCCTCTGTCGTTCTTGGCGGCGGAGGCGGAGACAATCAGAGCAAGAGCGGAGACGGCACTCTTCCGCCGACCGTGACAACGCGGACGGACGAAAACGGGAATACCTACTATGTCTATGACACCGGGATCGAGGGAGTAGACGAGGCGCTCGGATGGTTGCAACAGCAGATTGATGAGATCATCGAGTTCCTGAACGGTCTGCTTGGCGGCGGAGGTTCGGGAGGTTCCGGCGGCGGTCTGGTCGTCACCGATGGGGACGGCAGCACAAACGAAGCAGCTGGAAAGAAGATGAAACTTATCGCAGTGGTCGCACTCGTGATCATTCTTGCAGCCGCGTATTTCCTCACGCGGCGGAAAAACGGAGGAACGAAAAAGGGAGGTAAAAAATGAATACAAAAGCGATCACCGAGGCTATCGGGAAGATTTTCAAATCCGATACCCTTTCCGAGGGCAAAAAGATGACGGAGATCGGGAACGTGATGAAGTCGAGCACCGGAGCGGCTACGGGTGGAGGAACTACCCGGGCGGCAGCTCTGAACCTCGGAAAGTATGGTCTGCCTGCTGCGGGTCTTGGCATCGGTGCGGGTGCTGGGATCGGCGGCGGGGCACTGCTTGCCGGCGCAGGAGTGCAGACGGCTTTCGGACTGGACTTCAGCACAGAACAGAAAGCGGCGGAAAGTAAGCAGAAGATCACCGGCTGGGTGTTCTTTATCGTTCTGGCCGTGGTAGCCCTGTGGTTCCTCTGGCCTCGAATTAAGAAGATGGTGAGTTAAATGGACTCTGAGTTTATTGCACTCATCCTCACCCTTTTTGGAGGGTTCGGCGGAACATACGCGCTGCTTTGGCAGATGAAGGGAGAAATCGAACAGAACAAACGGGAGTTCGCAAAATGCCCGCTGCACTGTAAGGAGGCAAATCATGACTGAGTGTACTACATGCGAGGGTATCCTGTCAGGAGAACCCGGGGGTCTGAAGTGCAAGCTGCTTCAGTATCGAAAGTATCTGATCGGGATTGTGATCGGTGCCGTGATCGTGTTTGTCGCAACACGGAGGAAGAAATAATGATTTCTGATGAAGTATTCTGTCGAGAAATGCAAAAGATTCACGCAGAAATTGCGGCTATTTCGATCAATAGGGTGACTGGAAAAGATTTACTTATGCAGTTCCCCGAAAATCCCGAAATCATGACCATTGAACCAAAAACGACCATTGTCGCATACAACACGACAATTAACCGGGTATTGATGTATTTTTGCTCAAATGTCCCGGATGGTGTTGTCGTTCGGGTTTACAAAGACAATCAGCTTTGGACATGGAAACAGGACGATAGCGGATCGTTAGAGTTCTTCGGCGGGGTGTATTTCCGTGAGGTCAGAATTGAAGTTGAGAACAAGACCGATTACCCGCTTCGTTGGTCGATAAATGCAATCTGGGTGTGATGAAATGGTATTTGTACAAGGAAGTTACGACTGCCCAACGATTGTTGCGACGATTGCGCAGGCACTGGCAGAAACAGACGATTTCACGATGTGGGATGAAGATGCAGTGGATAACCACAACCACATGGGATACTGCCTGAAGCATGTCCCAACCGGGCACTTCGTCACGTTCGTTCCGGGATGGGGTAATATTGGGTATAATAGCGGAAGTACTGGTCGTGTGTCGTATCAGCTCGGAATCCGTGTTATCTTTTCAGCAGGGTATAATCTGGAAAGTCACACCTATGAAAAAACAGACAAGACCTACCACGGTCTGATTCCATTCTACGCAGGCCACAGTGCTGATATTAACCGACTGATATCTCCAAACGTGTTCTCGGTATCTATGTTTATCGACAAATACAGAGTTGTTGGCACAATCCAGAACACATATTCTGGTGGAATTGGAGACTTCTTCGCTCTGGAATTTTTCCCGCAAGCATGGGTAGAATATGACGACACCGAAGAACTTGCAGCAGTGTTGTATAATAAGCGTTCGGGAGATAATTGGACTACTGTCTCCGATTATACTGCGAACATACAATACGATCCCACAGTTGTAGATTCTGGAACGTTCTATCTCCGACCGTATCGGTTTGGTAATTGGACGTATGCAAGCAACGGAAACAATCTTGCGGGTCTGAATCAGCACGAAGGTTCGTTCATGGAACGGGAAGCCTTCAGAAGCGAAGCGAACAACAAAGTCCATTTCAAATTCCCGATGTATGAGAACGATGTTTTCGCAGGTAGGAAGCCCTACGCAGAAACCCGCAGCTGGTTCAAGGTCAGCATCACCGGTGGGTTGCAGATTGGCGACATCCTGAACTGGATTGACCCGGACGGGGTAACCGTTCATAAGTTCATTGTGGCTGTTGTTACAGCCGGGGCTATGTACTACGCGATCCCATACGCGAATCCGTTTGACTATGCGGTATCGGATAAGTATTGAGGTGAAAAACAATGACAGAACATGATACAGTTCTGTATTTGTGTGAACCGGCAACCATTGCGGACATTTATCGGGGAGTGACGTATCCGGCGGCAACTACCGCCCGGTTCACGTCCCCGGAGAACCGGACGAGATACCCGAAAGAAACAACCTACACTTGCAACACAGCACCGGGAACTCGAAGCGGATGGGTTCCGGCTGGTGAACGGCAGGCAGTAAGACAACGATCTGATCGGATGACGATCAGCGGAATCTACCGGGGAAAAACATACACCGCGAAAACCTCACACGTTCCGGCAATGTACACGGAACGCGACAGGATACCACGTATTGGCGTGCACCAAACGGTCACCGGTTACGGTATTGCGGATTGTGATGTGCTGATCTCTGGCAAGCTGGGGATCACCACAGCCGCAAAGACTGACGCACGCGGTGTCTGGTGGGCGTATCTTCCGGTTGACGATTACACCAAGGCATCTATCCGGTCGTTTGTGGAAAACGGCGGGAAGGTGTACAAGATGCTTAAGCAGACGGAACGCGAAGAGGGCTATATTTGGGATGAGGTGATGCAGTGCATCACGAGAACCGGCAACGGATTCAGGATGATCTCAAGGATGGTATGAGAAATGACAGAAACAGAAGCACCGGCAGAAGTGCCGGAACAGGAACAGCAGCCGGAAATGACGCCCGAAGAAATCGCGGCGGTTCATCGGCAGGCGAAGCAGAACGCGAAACAGATCCTCGCGGAGGCTTACGCAAAAGAACACAGGTGAAAGAAATGGTAGCAGTAAAAGGTTATCACAGAGCCGGGTATTCCGTGAAAGGGCACAACGTCAAAGGTTATACCCGGAAAGCAGCGAAGACGACTAAGAAAGGCAGCCGCCGGAAGAGAACCCGGTAGGCACACCTTTAACTTATTTTTAGATCCAGTTCGTTGAGTTCATCACATACCAAATTATGATAATTGATTGCCCATTGGATTTTTCTCAATCCAGATGGTATGTCTGCCTCATCCGGGATTGTATTATGACACCTAATTGCGCATCCAATATCGTCTAATATGTCATATTTGGTCAGAAATTCATCTCGTAACCCCGGCAACTCCTCCTTAAATCTCAAGAGCCAACCTCTCTTATTTCCAGATTTAATATTTTGTTTAGCAAACATACATTCATAATCTATGAAACACTGGGGTATTTCATCCATTTTTCTCAATATCTGTATTTTTCCCGTACTAGTTTCTGGATTTAAATATGGGAATATCTTGATCAGAAATTCATCTACTAAGACTCGCGGTACGACGGCCATTTCTTCCAAAATATGAGCCCTTACGAGAGCTGGACCCCATACAAAGGTCTCGTCAATATGTAATCTACCTGCTGTCAATCCTCCTCTTAACAACCACTTCCCTTCCAATAATAAGTATGATTGATACATCGAAATAAAAACGATGAGTTGCATTGTTGCTTTTATTGCATCATATTTACGGTCGGATATTCTTAGTGCAAAAAGGATATTGTCCGAGAATATTTTTATTTGTACTCCTTCGCTCATGAAATAATCCGATGGGGCAAAGTCACCACTCGGTGAATGATTTGCCAACGATTCTGGAAACTCTTTTTTAAATAGGGTGTATGTGTTTTCGTATATCTTTCTAATATCATTAAGATAATTATCTGATTTTTCCGAAATGATCTTACTTGTAGATCCAAGAAGATCCAAATATGCTACAACATATTTATCCATTTGGAGTTTGTCTCTTGAATCATCTTCTGACATTGTGAGATATTTAGTCAGGATGTGTTATGTATATTCCGATAAAAAACAGCTTCAAAAACACGATACAGAGGTCAAAAAAGAGGAAATGGAGTTATTTGTATATTTTACCCTCCTTCATCCCGGATTCAACCAAAATATTCGAGATGGTATTTCTTGCGACGCCGGTAAGCTCGTGGATCTTCCGTTCGGATGTTCCTTTTTTGTAGAGGTCAATGATCTCCTCTTTCTTTCCTTTGGGGATCTGCCCGAATTTGTTGTTACTCTTTGTGATCGGCTGCGGGATTGGTAATGTGGCCCGTAGCGTATCGACGATCTCAGAGTATGCAGCTGCGGCAACTCCGAGTTTGTTCTGATAATTATCTCTGAGGACAGTATCTGGGACTCTTCCCTGAATCAGATCAATATCCGTATCAGAGAGCCGGGTTCCCCCGGGGCCTTTGTAGTTGAGCATGAGGTTAGTCTGCCACTTTCTCAGACTGTTTACGTTACAGGCTCGATTTTCATCGTCGCGTTTGAACTGGGTTAACTCATTGATCTTTTTTCCCATTGTGCTCATAGACTGATACGGCACCTGATAAGCCCTGAGCAGAGCCTCACACTCAGGCGGGAAAAAGTAGTAGTAGGCCCTCTTTTTCCCTCGGGACATGTCCCTGACATCAAGACAGATGAGCGGCTGCTTGATGTTCTTCTCTTTGTCCGCCGGGATCCGCTTAATCTCTCGGTCATAATCTCCCGTCAGGGCATCGAACAATTGAGCGCCGCGCGCTCCTGAGTATGCGAGTAGGGCATAGAAACCTTTCAGTTCACCCGGCAGTTTTTCTAATCCTGCTCTGATCTCTGCATTAGTGAGGTCGTAAAATCTACCGGTCATTGATTCATCGGTTGTTTTCGCTCCTCCGTAGGGCATGCCCTTTTTGCACCACTCTGAATCTATCCCATAGCCGTTGAACGACTGCAACCCTAAGATCTCTTGGCAGAACTTGAAGAAGTGCATAAGGGCATTGTGGCCCATTTGAGAGATGTTATCCCCCTCATTGAAGTTCGCATAGTTCCGGCGGTCGTCGGGGCTGTAAATCGGTCTGAGTGCGGATAACGCATTGTGGTATCTTGTCTTTCGTCCGTCTTTCCCTCCTGCAAGCCCTTTCGCATCACAGTATGATAGATACTGATCTTCGACTAAGGCATAGAACGCCGTGACCGTCATCTCAGGATATCCGGGAATGACATAATCCGCTCCTACTTCTTTCCTTCCGGCGGGGATTGCCGCGCCATAACTCGGTAACTCCTCTACAGGGATCTTTCCGATAGGTAGGTTTTCCCGCGATGTTCTCGAAAAATTTTCAGGCTCAAATTTACCATTATTTTCAAATTGCGGCTCATATTCACGCGTCCTTGGTAAGGACGAGGTCGCGTGTTCAAATCACGCCTGAGGCTTTTTTCTTTTTGTTTTACAATTTCCGTCAGAATTATTACGTTGTTCTCTCCTTTAACTTGGTAATGTTTTTTTCAAAATCATTATATGTGAATATATGTATATAATGATGCTAACGTGATCTGCCAATTCAATGATGTGCATATTGGAAAAGATCGCATGCAGTATTCAAAACAATTTCTGATGAGGACATTATTCAATGGTAAAGCAGTTAATAATTGATTTTTTGTACCTGGATCTGAATACCTGTGACCGCTGTATGGATACGAACAGCGCATTAGATGAAGCTCTTGCTGAACTCTCCGGCGTGCTGAACACCCTGGGTTATCAGGTCAGCGTGAATGCTGTCAACATCGCCACCAGAGAACAAGCCCGCCAGTATCACTTTTTGAGTTCTCCAACCATCCGGGTAAACGGTCTTGATATTTTTGGAGTTGTTACTGAAAACAGCTGTTGCAGTTGCGGCGAAATTTGCAGTGATACTGTAGACTGCCGGACATTCACCTATGAAGGCATGACCTATGATCAGCCGCCGAAAGCAATGATCATCGACTGCATCCTGCGTGCACTGTATGGAACCACACCACATCCAAAAGCACCTTACACTCTGCCTGAAAATCTGGAGCGATTCTTTGTAGGAAAAAATGCCAAAACCTCCTCGACGAAAAAAGATCTCCCCAACAAAACAATCCAGATCTTTGCCTCCCCTGCATGCTGTTCAACCGACTGCTGCTGTTCGGGCACTGACTCTGAAGAACGCCGCATTTCTGCGACGCTTGGCACACTCCTGCGACACGGAATAATAATTGAACGCTGTAATTTCAACAGCATACCAGTCAGCGGTAAAGAGCCATTCACTCCTCCGGTCACCGTACTGGATGGCAGCGTTGTGTTAAGCGGCAGGTATCCAACCGATGCAGAGATAGTACAATGGCTGGGTCTGCCAGCCGACCTGTTGGAAAAATTGAAAAAAGGCGGATGCTGCTGAAATGATGGTGGAAATCTTTGATGCAGGCACCGCTTCCCCTGACGAATCACGGATAACCATTGTTGTTTCCCGTCTCAAAGAACACGAAATCAGCATCGAGCGCTACTCGCGTCAGACATCTCCTGAAAAATTCACTCACAATGGGGTCGTTGCCGGTCTCGTCTCCCGTCACGGAGAAAAAATTCTGCCGGTGACGCTGGTGAACGGATTTGCCATGATCACCGGTAGATATCCATCCAACGATGAAATTCGCCAGATTCTTGATCTACCTCAGAATCTCATCGAACCAAAGCGCGAGGGATGTTGCTGCATTCAGGGATGCGGATGCATGGAGGAACGTGTATGAAAAAAATCGCATTCGTCTGTGTCCACAACTCCTGTCGGTCCCAGATTGCCGAAGCTCTCTGCCGGACTTATGCCGGAGATATGTTTGACGCATACTCGGCAGGAACCAACCCTGCCCCAGCCGTCAATCCTACCGCTCTGCGCCTGATGAAAACGTTCTATGGCATTGACATGACAAAGCAGACACCAAAAACTCTTGACTCCCTTCCAAAAATTGATGTTCTGGTGACCATGGGATGTGAAATTTCCTGCCCCTTGGTTCCCTGCTCTCAAAAAATATCCTGGCAGATTCCCGACCCTTGCGGAAAATCCGATGAAGAGTTTCTTGTTGTCATTCGAACCATTCATGATCATGTCTGTGGATTATCGGGGGAACTGTGATGACTGAACAGATATTCAAGGCTCTTGGGGATGCGACCAGACTTCGGATTGTTGCCCTTCTCATGCAGCGCGAACTCTGTGTCTGCGAGGTCATGGACTGTCTGGACCTCTCCCAACCGAACGCATCAAGACATCTGACCATTCTCAAAAATGCCGGTGTGCTGTCAGGACGAAAACAGGCCCAGTGGGCATACTACAAAATCAGCGAAACATTTCCCGAGGAATTATATCAGTATCTGTCGAAGACAGCACCCGAAATTCCCGGCTATGCCGCAGCAATAGAGAGGCTGCACAACTCTACTGCCGCAGAAAAATGCGGCTGTACTCACGAGGAGAAAAAATCATGACTGAAGAGAAACCAAAAAACGGACTACTGCGTAAAATGAAGAACATTGTCTCCGGCGAAAACTGCTGCTGTTGTAATGTGAAAATTGTTCCGGAAAAACCGGATGAAAACGCGGAAAAACCTGAATGAGTCTTACTGATACTCTGATTTCCGTTGGGTCCTACTTTCTGATCATCACCGCAGAGCTGTTGGTGTTGTTCATCGTTGTCAGCCTTCTGGTAGGAGTTTTGCACACCTATGTCTCGCGTGAAAAAATGCAGTTGGTCCTCGGAAAAACCGGTTCGGTTACCGGCAGTGTACTCGGTGCCGGGTTTGGTGCACTGACGCCGTTTTGTTCCTGTTCCACAATTCCTATCACTCTTGGACTGCTGAAATCCGGCGTTGCATTTTCCAGTTCGATGTCGTTTCTGTTTGCATCCCCACTCCTCAATCCTGTCATCCTTGCGATGATGCTGGTCATCTTCGGCCCGGCAATTACGGTTGTCTATGCGGTACTGATGTTCATATTTTCGGTGGTGATCGGTCTTGGCCTTGAACAGGCCGGCTACCGAAAGTATCTCAAACAGGTCGCAGTTGAGGGTGAGTTCACGCACACAGGATCCAAACGAGAACAGGTTATCAGTTTTGCCTATACGATTTTTCGCCAGATGCTCCCTTATCTGTTGATTGGTGCGGGAATCGGTGCGTTCATCTACGGATTTCTTCCATCAGACTGGGTGCTTTCGGTCGCCGGCCCGGATAATTTCTTTGCAATTCCGATCGCTGCTCTCATTGGCATTCCGCTGTATATTCGTGCAGAGACGATTCTCCCTATAGCTGCTGTTCTCATCGAGAAAGGAATGGGAGTCGGGGCTGTTGTCGCTCTCCTCGTCGGAGGAGCAGGGATGAGTATTCCGGAGATTACCATGCTTTCCGCGATATTTCAAAAACGTCTGGTGATAGTGTTTGTGACTGCGATATTTGTTGCAGCGGTTGCTACCGGCTGCATTCTTCAGTATATTTCGTTGTGAGGTTGAAAAAAATGCAAACCAGTTCCCCTGAACCCGCCTGTCTTGTCTGTGGTGCGCCTCTGCATTATCGTGACACCGCAGAAGAGATGACCTGTTCAGTCTGCGGCAGAAAATTTTCCAGCAATGCACGTTGCGAGAACGGCCACTTTGTCTGTGATGCATGTCACGCGTCCCCGGCAATTTCTGCGATTCGTTCTATCTGTCTGGAAACACAATCGAAAAATCCGTTCACTGTCGCAACAGCGATGATGCATAGTCCGTCCGTTCACATGCACGGGCCTGAGCATCACATTCTTGTCGGTGCTGCTCTTCTTGCGGCGTACCGCAATGCAGGCGGTGATGTCTGCCTACAGACCGCGCTTGATGAGATGGTACGCCGCGGCTCAATGGTGCCGGGTGGTTTCTGCGGGCTTGCCGGTTCCTGCGGTGCGGCTCTGAGTGCGGGGATGTTTTACTCGATTGCAACAAAGACCAATCCTCTCAGCATTGATTCATGGTCACGTGCCAATCAGCTGACCGCCGCATGTCTTGATGCGATAGGAAAAGCCGGCGGACCGCGCTGCTGTAAACGCGACAGTTTCCTTGCTCTTGGCGTAACGGTTCCTTTTGTTTTGCAGCATCTCGAAATAGCAATGGAGATGCCGGATGTGTTGCGCTGTGAGTTTTTTTCCCGCAACCGTGAGTGTTTGAAGGAACGCTGCCGGTATTTTCCAAGAGAAAATATGCGGTGATGTTCACGTCTGCTCAGTTTTTCCTGCAAAGCAGTGAGCCTGAGCTACGACGATACATTAGTTTCCAATAAACGAATTCATAGGCAAAGCTCATTTTTCGCCAGAACATATTTACCAACCCGAGACTTACATAATGTAAGCTTCATATGATGGATCAGGATGCAATAGCACATTTACTGGATATCCTTGGAAACCGGAACAGAAGGCGGATAATAGAACTTCTCAGACAGAAGCCCTGCTTCGTCACCGAGATATCCGACCGGCTTGTTATCAACCCGAAAGCGGTTATTGAGCATCTGGCAATCATGCAGAGAGAGGACGTCATCTCCTTTTATCAGGATGAAAAACGGCGGAAATACTACTATCTTGTACAGGATTTCCAGCTTTCAGTGAAAATGTCGGTCCCTGAACAGCCGCCGCAGAGCAGACCGGTTGCAGAAGTCAGTGACGATTCCAACGCTCCGCCTCTCACCGACAAAATCCTCATGATCCGAAGACTGCTTGACTCACGCGAAAAACTGATCGAACACCTCGAGGCTGTTGAAAAAGACATCGATGAGATGATGAACGATGTCATCGTCAGCGGCCGGGGAGTGTTTCAAAACAGCATCGAATCAGAGATCCTCCTTGCCCTCATCTATACTCCGCTGACCCCAATAGAGCTCGCCGACACCGTGGGCCACTCAATCCCCGAGGTGACGGGTTCTCTTCGGACACTTGCCGCAAAAGGATATGTGGAGTCTGAAGCCGGGCGCTACCGGATCAAAGGCACGCAAAAATCAATGGTTGTCCCGGTGCAGCCGGCGCTTCCAATGAGACTCTGATCAATATTGGATAACTTCTATATCCCACGACGGCAAAACAACATACTGCACAGCGGTAATGGTCTAATGGCATGACAGGGGCTTCCCAAGCCTCTAATCCGGGTTCGATCCCCGGTTATCGCACTTATTTTTATGGACGCGCCAATAAATTATGCAATCAGTCTCGTCGTCGACAATCAGAAAGGAATACTGCGTGACATCGGTTCCGTCTGCGCCGAGCATAATGCAAACATCATTTTAACCCAGCAGGAGACCGTGAGCCGCGGCCCTGACAAAGGATACTCATGGGTGGACCTTGAGATCGAAGGCTGCGACAATGCTGAAGAGCTTATGCGTGATCTCAGAACGATTCCCGGGATTCGCCGAGTAGAGCAGCATGACACATTTTCGGCGATCTTTGGAAAACGTGTGATTGTGATGGGAGGCGGCGCACAGGTTGCGCAGGTTGCAATGGGCGCGGTTAACGAGGCGGACCGTCACAACATCCGGGGGGAGAGAATCTCGGTTGATACGATTCCGCTCGTCGGCGAGTCAAATCTTGCGGGAGCAGTGGAGGCGGTTGCACGCCTGCCGCGTGCATCGATTCTTGTTCTCGCAGGCTCAATCATGGGCGGCGACATCACCAAAGCGATTCAAACAGTGCAGGCCGAAGGAATTCCGGTCATCTGTCTGAAGATGGTTGGCAGTGCGTCCGATGCCGCCGATCTCGTGGTAACCGATCCGATTCAGGCGGGAGTGATGGCAGTGATGCACATCAGTTCCATCGGTGTGTTTGATCTCTACCGCGTGAAAGGACGTGAGTTCTGAGTATCCAAAATACAGTTAGGTAGTTTCATGACAAAACCAGAAAATTCGGCGTGCAGCTGCACAAATCCCTACAACTTTGAGCGAGCAGAGATAACACCGGCGATGGATGCGGTGATCGAAAAAGCGGTGCAGGTACTGTCCCGCGACGGGCTTGTGGTGTATCCGACCGAGACAATCTATGGTCTTGGTGCGGACGCTCTTTCAGAGATTGCAGTCTACAAGGTGTATGAGGCAAAGCAGCGGCCGATGGGAAAACCGATCTCGGTTGCGGTGAGCGATATTGAGATGATTCACGGTATCGCCTATGTGGATGAGTTTGCCGAGCGGTTCATCAGTAAATTTCTGCCGGGCCCTGTGACCGTGGTGCTGCCGGTGAAAAGCTGTCTTCCGAGCGATCTCACCGGAGGAACGGGAACTATTGGCATCCGGTATCCTGATCATGCGGTTGCTCTCTCGATCATTGCCGGTCTTGACAGCCCGATCACTGCAACATCGGCAAATATTTCTGGTGAAATTTCGCCGGTGACTTCAGATCAGGTGAACGTTGCGCATGATTTTCTGATCGATGGCGGCGTACTTCCCGGAACGCCAAGCACGGTGATCAATCTTGCGGAGAGAAAAATCGAACGGCCCGGTGCGATGCTTGAAGAGATTGCAGCGTTTCTGAAGGAAGAGCGCTGAATATTTTTTTTTGGAAAAATCAGTGTTCCCTATTAATTCCTGGCCTCCCACGGAACACACAGAACACACGGAAATTTCACAGAAAATGTGATACCGCGAAATAATTTAGTTACTTTTTTTCTGAAAAACGTAAGCGAGTAGGTGGTGAGTATGGACGCACGAGAATAGACCAACCGCAGATTTTCGCAGATTTGGAATCTGTGTGAATCTGCGGTGGGTTTTTTTCTAAATAAAACCACACTCACCATCCACCTGATTACATTTTTCAGAAAAAAAAGCCAACTAATTTTTTTGTGAGAGTACACTGCTCCGTGATGTTTTTTCCGTGTGTTCCGCTTTTCCTGCGAAGCAGTGAGCAGGCCGAAACGACTACTGAAAGGAGGAGTTAAACACGACGGGACGGCGTGTGTAAGGCATGCGAGTCGTGGGCGTGGCTACAACTAACAGCGTTTGCCAATAAATCAGAACTGTCCCGACGATCCGCCGTTTGAAACAGCATCAGCATACATCCGCACATTTCTGTTGATACCAGCTGAGTCAACCGACTCCGCAAGACGCAAATTGAACTCATTCATCAGCCGCTCGGACACAATACAGCGCGAACTGACCTCATACCTGCGACTGAGCCGTCCCTCAGCAGCCATCCCGACAACAACACGATCAACCATCGGTGTCATCAAAGGCTCCATAATATCCATAACACAGCCCCCCCGGTTTTTCCCGGCAGGCACCACATTACCGTAAAGAGCACCGATCTCAGGATCAAGCCCCGCTCCCGCAGCCGCAACAGAAACACTTGCATACAACACCGCATACCCGTGGGCAAACATCGCATTCACCGGATCCACATACGGTGGTTTTTCCCTGCGGTGATATCCAAGCTCAGGCGCAACAGCCCTTGAGAGAATCTCATAATACATATTGCGCGTAAGCGTGAAAATCCTGCCAAGCTCAGGAAGCGTGATCAAAAACTCAAGCTCGGATGACGCATCGCTGAGAATCTCAAGCTCCCCCTTGTAGAACAGACCATCATCGCGTCCGGACGCAAGCTCATTCAGATACATCATCCGTGCCTTCAGCGCAGACGTAATCACCGACATTGCCGAACTGCGTACCGGGAGATTTTTCTGACCTGACCGGAGAGGATACGCATCACCGCCAACCGGGCGGATGGAACCGACCGGCTCACCATGCACATCAAAAAATGATACCGAAATATTGTTTGAAATTAAATGAGAGACCGCCGCAGTTTCAAGAGTGTGCCCTCCGACAATCAGGAGATGATGAAACGACGAAAGCGGATACGCTGTTCTCTCGGTTTTGCCCCGGACTATCAGCGTCTTTGGGGTCGCACGAATATCAGCGCCGTATCCCCAGACCGTTACCCACGGGACCTCAGATGTCATCAGAACAGATCTCCTTCCCTCTGACCGTTCAGCTGTATCCGGCACCTGCCGCAGAAGTACTTACGTTTCCGGTCTAAATCATCAAGATTTCTCGGACAGTACATAATACATCCCGGATTATCACAGTGCTCAAGACCAAACAGATGACCGATCTCATGCGCTCCTTCTTTCACCATCCGGTCAACCAACGCATCATCATCCGCGTGTCGGCCGTAAAACTCGTTCGTAAGTCTTGCAGGCGACACAACAGCAACACCAAGCGACGGGTACGCAAGACCGAACACAAAATCTGCGAGCGGCTCAAAAATATCCACCGGCGTAATCAGCAGGACTTTTTCATGAAGGTGATTGAACTTATTGTAATAGCCTATATCAATATTCTCCGGTTTGAAAAGCTGCGGATACCGTTGACGGAATATATCGAGTTTCGTGAGTATTTTTACGGCATCACACTGCTGACGCATCGGATCAAACCCTTCCAGCGGAAACGTGCCGTTGTCGATGCGGGATACAGGCATCTCAAGAACTCCTGACAGCTCCTCAGTGACCGGTCTGCTCAGACCGATAGGAACTCTGCTGTCCCAGAAAACATGTACTCCCATAGTGGTAGATAGTTTCATTGTGACGGGACATAAACATATTGAACACTTCAGACGGGATTCATTGTGACTATCCATCAGATTGAGACAAAGGTCGGCGAATATATCTGCAATCACTACCGGTCAGCAGTTGAAATTGGGTTTGGCGGAAAAACAACCGCGGCAGAGATCATTCAGCATGCCGGGATTCCAATCCTCTGCACCGACATTCATGCATATCAGAATACAGCAGTTCCTGCAATAGTGGACGATGTGTTCACACCGACGCTCTCCTCGTATGCAGATGCTGACGTGGTGTATGCGATACGGCCGGGAACCGAGATTGTTCCGCCGATGATTGCTCTTGCAGAACGTATCGGTGCTGATCTGATCGTTTACCATCTCGGCTTTGAGCTGTATGAAAACGGCGGCGAACGGCTTGATGCGGACGGAATTCTGCTTCATCGGTACGTGAAGCGTTCCTAAAAAGTATTTATTGGCTGATAGCCAATACGCTTATACATCCTTCAGGTTTTTTTCCATGAATAAAGCGCAAAAGAAATGGCTGATCATCTCAGTTGCCATCAGTGTAGTTGTACTGGTGGTAATGCTTCTTTTGACGTTCGACGCAGACACGCTCGTCGCACTGGAAAAATGTAATCCCTGGTTTATTCTTCTTGCATTTCTTTTACATGTTTTATCCATCGTGTTCTGGGCTCTGCGCATCAAGCTGATGTGCTGGTCGCTCAACTACAAGGTGCCGTTTCTTCACTCGGTAAATCTCGTCTGTTCCAACATGCTTGTGGCCGCAGTGACGCCGTCACAGGTCGGCGGCGAAGCAGTCAGAGTCTACGAACTCTACAAGGCTGACGTGCCGACAGCAGATGCAACGGCTGTTGTTTTGATGGAACGCGTGTTCGACGGAATCGTGCTTGGCATCGGAACGGTTATCGGCGTGTGTCTGCTTGGAGAACTGTTCGGGTACCTGAATTTCCCGCCCGTATATATGGGAATTGCATACTTTGCCACCATATTTTTTGCCGCAATGCTGATGCTGTTCGCGGTGCTGGTGAAGCATCCTGCCTGGACGAAAATTATTGTCACCAAAATATCAGGCATCTTTACCAAACGATGGGAGTCACACAGGGTCGAGCGGTTCATGGCTTCGGTTGATGAGAACGTTGATCAGTTCTATGTAACCATCGGCCACTTTGCCGGCAGATCAAAACTCGGGCTTGTGCTTGGCCTTGTGATGACGGTTGCATTCTGGGTGTCTGAGTTCATCATCGCATCAGTTTTGATGATGGGGCTTGGTCTTGAACCGATGTATTTACTCTCGTTCATTTTCCAGCTGCTGATTGCCATGATCATGATGATTCCCTTAACGCCCGGCGGCGTCGGAATCTCAGAGATCAGTATCGGCGCATTCTATTCGCTGATAATTCCTCTGCCGCTGGTTGGGGTATTCGTTCTGTTGTGGCGTTTGATTATGTACTACTTCAACGTGGTTGTCGGTATTATTGCGAGTCTGCACATCGTCAGGCGTGAGACTTCAGCCTCGATGAAAAAAGCCCAGGAATAGGCTTGCCAATAAATTCGTTTGTTGGCAAACACTGTTTGGGATTGATCAGCTCCGCCCACGATTCGCATGCCTTACACACGCCGTCCCGTCGTGTTTAACTCCTCCTTTCAGTAGTCGTTTCGACCTGCTCGCTGCTTCGCAGGAAAAACGGAGCACACGGAAATTTCACAGAAAAACATCACGGAGCAGACGTGAACACCACGGAAATGAATTGTTTTTGGATTCAGTGATGTTCACGTCTGCTCCGTGATCTTTTTACTTCAGTGTGTTCTGTGTGTTCCGTGGGAGGCCTGGACGTAGTGAAAAAAAGCCCAGGAATAGATCTACCTTTAAATCATCTGGGAACAATTCTTTATTAAGAGTTTTTGGGACTGTATGGACGCGAAGCAGAAGAAGTGGTTGTGGCTCTCCATCGGCTTGTCGATGGTTATTCTCCTTGTGGTGCTGGTTCTCACATTTGATGAGGACACAGTTGAGGCGCTCAAAAATCTGAATCCATGGTATCTTTTGCTTGCGTTCTGTCTGCACATGCTGGCAATGTGTGTGTGGGCTGTGCGTATTCAGGTGATGTGCAAGGCACTTGGGTATGTGATTCCGTTTTTCCACAGTCTGAACATGGTGTGTGCCGGACAGCTGGTTGCGTCGATCACGCCGTCACAGATCGGCGGGGAACCGGTACGGATTCATGAGCTGTATAAGGCGAACATGCCGATCGCGGATGCGACGGCTGTTGTTCTGATAGAGCGGCTGCTTGAAGCGGTGCTGCTGGTGATCGGTGTCATCATCGGCATGGGACTGTTCTCACTTGCCGGAGGCGAGGGGCTTGTGCCTGATTATATGATCACGGCTGCATGGATTGGAACCGGATTTTTTGTCGGACTGCTGGTTCTGATCATTGTTCTGTTCAGCAGACCTGACTGGGTTCGAAAAATTACCTTCAAGACCGTGAAATTTTTTACGAAGAAGTGGGAGACGGAACGGGTTGAAAAACTTATCACGCAGATTGATGAGGCGATTGACCGGTTGTTCCTTACCTTCAGAATGTTTACTGGAAAGGCGAGGATGGGGCTGATCTTAGGTTTTCTCCTGTCGGTGGTTTTCTGGGTCTGTGAGTACTCGATTGCATCGGTGATTATGATGGGGCTTGGTTACCCGCCGAACCTGCTGATTTCGATTGTGTTCCAGTTAATTATTGCAATTATTCTGATGCTGCCGACAACTCCGGGCGGTGCCGGTATTGCTGAGATCAGTTATGCGGCGTTCTATTCGCTGATTCTGCCAACGTCGGTTGTGGGACTGTTCGTAATTTTACAGCGTTTGATTATGTATTACTCAAATATTCTTATCGGGTTCATTGCAAGTTTCCGTATTGTGAAGCGTGAGGCGGCGAATGAAAAGGTGGAGATACAAGAGGGTCAGGGGTAAATGGGAGATCATATTCCCCTGCTTGACCGGCTGCGGTATGCTCTGACCAAAGAGGACCGGACTGAGAATTTTTACCGGTATCAGTACGAGAAATTTTTTTCAATGTTGTATTCTAAGGAGGAGGACTGTCTGCGTCTTGGTCCGCTCCGTCTGCCAGTTCTCCCGGGAGAGAATCATCCGACACGCGAGGATGCCTATTATGCGATGGAGATCGGGGATATTTTGTTTCCTGCGATGCTTGGAAGGTTTGGGTATCTGGATGAGGGGCCGTATGAGTGGGGAGGTGTGCACATTTTGGAAGGGGATGTGGTGTTTGACTGCGGTGCAAATCTTGGAATTTTTTCTCTGCTTGCGGCATACCGAGGGGCAGAGGTGTATGCGTTTGAGCCGGTTCCTGAAGCACGGAGGTTGCTCAGGCACACACTGGATCTCAATCCTGAGCTGTGCGAGAGAGTGACGATTGTTCCTTATGCACTTGGTGCAGAAAAGGGGGAGGCTGAGTTTACGATTCTTGCTGATACGCTTGTGGGGTCGTCGATGGTTTTGCCGCAGGAGGGGAGAAAGGCCAAAGTTGCGGTGACTACGGTGGATGCGTTTGTGGAAGAGACTGGTCTGCCCTGTGTTGATTTTCTGAAGGCTGATATTGAGGGGGCGGAACGGCTGATGCTTGATGGAGCTTTGGCGACGCTTGCGCAGTGTTCTCCCAAGGTTTCGATCTGTATGTATCATCGTCCTGATGATCCTGAGGTGATTGAGGGACTGCTGCGTTCAGCAAATCCTGAGTATGCGCTGGTGAGAAAATGGAAAAAGATCTACGGCTGTGTTTCTGTCAAAAAGTGATATCCCTATGTTTATCTATCAGAACAGCAAATATGATAGAGCACGAAGACATTCCTGAATTGGATTGTTAACGGCAGTAATTTGCGAAGGTAGCCAAGCCAGGTCAACGGCGATAGATTCAGGGTCTATTCTCATAGGAGTTCTGGGGTTCGAATCCCTTCCTTCGCACTTCTTTTGTGGTGATTTGTGATACGATGAAAATATTTTGTCGATTTTTTCTGGGGCATATTTTCGTTGGATAATTACGGAGGAGAAATTCTTTGTATGTGGTTTTACTTGGAGTAACCACGGAATGCACAGAATCACACCGCGTAACTCCTACCAGAAAAAAATCGATGAAATTTTTTGTGAGATGAAACAAAAAAAATTTCAAAAAAAATTACTGATCCAAAAGTGTCCGCGACACAATATACTCGCCGTGTGCCTCGCGGGTCGTTCCGACAATCAGCCATGTCTGATTGCCGTGCTCCTCCACAACACCGCACGCCTCAAGCACTTCGCCGGTGAAACACTGGCCGCAGTAGGTGTGCGTGAACGATAGCACCAGATCAATCTCCTCATGATCCACCACATAGATGCCCGGGCTGTCAAACGCAAGAGATGCATCCGTCACTGTTGCCTCGATGGTCATTTTTCCGGTTTTTTTACCAAGCGTGATTGGCGGGACCGAGTGCAGATTATCATATCCGCGTGAGTACAGCAGATCAAAATATGTTCCTTCAAACTCGCCGCGGTTGAATTTCCTTGACTCGTGCAGCACGAACTCGTCGAACGAAATATCAGGCACCCGTTTGTTGTACACTTTCCGCCACATCTCTTCACTCATTGCAGGAATTTTTCCTGCGGCAACCGCGTTCATCAGCTGCTGCCGCGCCGTAAACCAGGCGCTCCCGTACACAACCATATCGATGTCGGATGCATCGTTTTCAAGACCCGCCAGAAGCGAACCCGTGCATCCCCAGGTCATCTCCGGCAGATCAAAATGCGAAAACAGTCGTGCAACACGCGGACTCCGCGCCGCAATCTCTGCTGCCAGCTCCTCGGGCTTGAAAACCCGGATGATATCGGTGAGCGGCACGCGGTGAACAAGATCCAGATACGTGGGCTTATGCTCCTGCACCCAGGCAAACGCATCGGCAAAATCATATTTTTTGTATCGCACGCCCCATGGAGAAACGCGGTCGCCGTCGGTTGTTGGCACATATCGAAGAACACACTCTGCACGGCTCTCATTCTCATATCCTGAAACAGCATACAGACAACCATCATCGGTCATCACAAAATCGCGCAAACGAATTGGCTTCATAAAAGACACCTGATGCGAGGGGTGGGATTCGAACCCATGAACTACTAATAGATCAGATCTTAAGTCTGACGCCGTTGGCCTGGCTTGGCTACCCTCGCAGATCAATACACCCGCACTGCCGGAGTTCGACAGATGCAGACTACCCTATTACATAGCACTTTCAACATAAAAAAATGACCGCAAAATGGTGCCTGAAAACGGCAATCGATATAAGGAAAAAAGACAGATTAATGTAAAGAATTTTTCCGGACTCTCGTAGTGTAGTGGTCAATCATTCCGGCCTTTGGAGCCGGAGACGGCGGTTCGAACCCGCCCGAGAGTATCTCTCCTCTTTTATGATTCCCTATCGGTATCCTGATGAATCATCCTGATCAATTACTACAGATGAAGATTCTCATCGCCGAATACACCGCGGCACGTGACCCAACCCTTGCCCCTGAAGGAAAAGCAATGGTCGCCGCTCTCAAAGAAAGCTTTGAACGAATCGGACACACCGTGCTCCAGCCGTCATCAGGTGACTTCAACGCAGAAATTGCACGGCTTGCACCTGAGTGCGAATATGGTCTCGTCATTGCCCCTGACGAACTGCTCTCCGCGTTCACCCACACACTGGAACTTGCAACGCACAACATCGGCACCGACAGCACCAGCATCGCCGTCTGTGCAAACAAACGTCTCACCGCAAAAGTACTTGCAGGAGTCAATATCAATGTCCCGGCCGAAGTTCCGGCTGATCACCCGGGCAAACGCGTCATAAAACCGATCAAAGGAGCAGGTTCTGTAGGCGTCCGCATCGCAAAAGACGGCGAGCTCCCAAACAAAGATGAGATGGCAGTCGAGTTCCTCGAAGGCGAACACTACAGCGTCAGCATCGTCGGCAGCCGCGTTGTTGGTGAAGCCTGCGGATTTTACAGCGGGCTCCCCCCGGTTTTCCTCAGCATCAACCGCCAGTATGCAGAGATCGACGATAACGGCACGTTCTCCTACCATGGCGGAGAAACTCCGATACATCCGGAACGTGAAACGGAAATAATCGAGGTTGCCAAAAAGACCATCGAACGCCTCGGCTGTCAGGGCTATGTCGGCATCGATGTAGTCGTCGGAGAAAAAATCTGGGTGCTTGACGTCAACCCGCGCCCGACCATGAGTCTTACAGGAATTGTGAAAATTCTTGACGATGAGATCGCCGACATCCTCCTCAAAGCAACCGTCGGCCTTCCGCCGGAGAGCGTTCACTACAACGGCAAAACCGCAAAGTTCAACGAAACCGGCGGAGTCACCATCCAATGATCGGCATCGACGTTGGCGGAGCAAACCTCAAGGTTGTGGACGGTACGGATGTTCACATCCATTACTGTCCGCTCTGGCGCGAGTCAAACCTCGCTGAAATTCTTGGACAGTATCAGGGAGAGGACGCTGCCGTTGTGATGAGCGGCGAGCTTGCCGACGGATTTTTTAACAAAACCGAAGGCATCCGTTACATCGTTGATGCGGTTAGAAAAACATTTCCTGACGCACTCTTCTATGGAACAGACGGAATGTTTCACAACAGTGCATGCCCTGAACTCGCTGCAGCGAATTGGCTTGCGTCTGTTGACTACCTGAAAGAAAAATATCCAAACGGCATGATGCTTGACATCGGCAGCACGACTGCTGACATCGTTCCCTTCGCAAAATTTTCTGATCTGCTCGGCATGACCGATACCATCCGGCTTCAGCGCGGTTACCTCGTCTATACCGGTATGCTCAGAACACCGGTCGCAACGCTTGCAGACTCAGCCGTCATCAACGGCATTCCAACACCATTCTCAACCGAGTACTTTGCCTGCAGCGGTGACGCCCATTATGTTCTGGGTAACATCTCCGATGAGGAGTACAGCTCTGCAACGCCGGATGGAAAAGAAGTAGGCCGCGAAGCGTGTCTCAGGAGACTTGCGCGAACCGTCTGTGCTGATCTTGAAGAGATCGGAGAGGACGGAGCAACAGCAGTTGCACAGGCATTCTGGGACGCGCAAAAAATCCTTGTCTGTTCTGCCGTGAAAAAAGTTGCAGCTGATGCTGCTGTGGAAAATATTTTCGTCGGCGGTATTGGTTCTCCAACTTTTGCGCCGCTTGTCGGGGGCACTGATCTTACCGCGGCTGTGGGTATCCCTGCGGATGCTCTGCCGGCATTCGCTGTAAAAGAGATCGTAAACAGATGAAGATATCTCTTGCCTTAGGCCTTCTGATCGGTTCAATCCTTCTTACGCTGATCTGCTGGCTTTTGGGATTCCCGTTTTTCTTTTTGTTTCTGTTCCTTCCGCTGTTTCTGGCGGGTGCGAGACGTGCCCGCACCGTCCGGCGGTGCCCGGTATGCGGCTGGGAAACCAGAGGCCGCGAGAATTTCTGTCCCTGCTGTGGAACCGTTCTTGAGAGCGGCAGGCCTCCCGACGAATGAGAACAGGGAAAACGGCAGAGGAAATCCGTAGAAGAAATTGATTTTTGGCACCGGCAGATCAGATAAGGCATATTTTCTGACCGATCCGCGGTCGATCTCAATGCCCATCGCGTTGATAATTTCAGCGGTATGGGTAAAGGAGTGCATCAGCGACAGGGCAATTGCGAGATCCACCACTGATGAGCCAAGTCTTGTATCAGGGTAAAAGGGTTCGTTCGCATAAATCAGTGTGCCGCAGTCGCTGCATCGGAACCGCCGGACAAACACGGTGATCTTTTTTCCTCCTTCTGCGGTGTGGAGGGTTGCGTAGATTTTTTCCTTTGTATCGTACGGCGCGGCCCGTCCCCCGCACAAACGGCAGGGACCTGTCTCTGCAAACAACATTTTGTCAAGAGACGCAATACCGCAGACGATGGTATCAGCAAGCATCGGCGGAATCTTTACAGGCATGCGGGACATAGGACCAGCTCATGAACTATTCTGTCGTCCAAACCTTATCAGTTCTCGGGTTTGCAGGGCGTTGTACCTTTATGCATGCGTTGTCAACGGAGCAGAAATACTACAACAACCCTCGTTTTTCCGGCTTTGTCCATAAATTCGTTTATTGGCACACACTGTTCGGCATTGATCGTAGCTCCGCCCACGATTCGCATGCCTTACACATGCCGTCCCGTCGTGTTTAACTCCTCCTTTCAGTAGTCGTTTCGGCCTGCTCGCTGCTTCGCAGGAAAAACGGAGCACACGAAAATTTCACAGAAAAACATCACGGAGCAGACGTGAACATCACGGAAATGAATCGTTTTCGGATTCCGTGGTGTTCACGTCTGCTCCGTGATGTTTTTTTATTCTGTGTGTTCCGTTTTTCCGTGGGAGGCAGGACTTAATAGATAATCCTCGTTTTTCCTTCTCATTTAAATAGATGTAAAGTATTTTCAACGAACAGCCTTATTGCAGAGTCATACTAACAAGTACATTCAATGGAATCCAGATCGCGCCTTGTTGCCATGCCGCTTGTGGTAACCCTGCTGATGCTTGTAGCGCCGCTGATCCACCCCTATATTGTCGGAGCAGTAGTAATTCTGCTCTCCGTTATTCTTTATACGATTCATAAAACCCATTACCTTGCAATCTCGGTTGCGGTCCTCGCACTGTTGTATGGTATCGGATTTATTCCGGTGACCGCATTTATCGGTCCCATGATGATGATGGTCTGGGGCGAGTTCATTGCCCGCATTCTTAATAATCACGTCCCTGATACTCTGGCGTTTGCCGCAGGTTCGGTGGCAGGTATTGCGGTCACCATGATGTACTGCCAGCAGCTTGACTGGCTTGTCGGCATCATTGCGGTCGTGGTGCTGCTGATGCTTCGCAGCATTCTCACGAATCGTGAGGATGCGTCGATGATCGGCCTTCTGGGCAGTGCCATGACGATCACGCTGTTCTATGATCTGGACTTCACGTACGATACAACCATGCTTGCCCTGGCTGTTGCGGTCTGTGCGGGTTTTGCCTACTTTGCCTACCGGGCAAAGACTGTTGACGCAAGCGGCGTGTTTGCGGCTGTTCTGTTCGGCATAATTTTGATCACGTTTGCCGGTGTGCCCTGGTTCCTTATTGTCATCAGCTTCTTTATTCTTGGATCATTTTTTACCAAGTACCGGTACGCGGAAAAAGTGTTCCTTGGTGTTGAGCAGGGAAAAAGCGGACGCCGCGGGTACATGAATGCGTTTGCGAATGCCCTTGTGGGAGTTGCGGGCGCGATTCTGTTTGGGATCACCGGCAATGAAGTATTTATCGCACTCTTCCTTGGCTGTATTGCAACCGCTACCGCAGACACTCTTGCGAGCGAAATCGGTGTTACCGGCGGAACTCCTTATATGATCACCACGTTAAAACCGGTGCCTGCCGGGACGAACGGCGGTGTTACCGTGCTCGGCGAACTTGCGTGTCTGCTTGGCGCGGTGATCATCTGCGGACTTGCGTTTCTGCTGGAGGTCGCACCCTGGTACATCTGTGTGATCGGTGTGATTGCCGGATTTGTCGGAACCAATGTTGACAGTCTGATCGGTGCGCTGATTGAAAACAAAGGTGTTATTGGCAATTCCGGTACGAACCTGCTTGCAACACTTTCCGGCGGTCTGTTTGCGATGGCGGCATACTGGGTGGCTGTGACGGTGTCGGCCAGCTTTTTTTGATGAAACGCGAAGCGGTAAGCAGGCCGCAGGCATGCGATTCGCGTTTTGAAATATTTGCCATCGCGTAACTCCCACTCTAATATTTTCTGCATCCGCGGGAGACTCAAAAATATTACACAAAGTGCAGGAAAACCCCACATTAAAATGGATGTGTGACTGATAAGTATGGTGAAGGGATACGGTGCAGATATCACTCAAACTTGAACTGAGCGACAAGCCGGGACAGCTTCTTGCTGCAATTAAACCGGTTTCCGACAGTGGCGCAAATATTATCTCAATTATGCATCAGCGCGATGCCGCTGCAGGCGATGGAACACTGATTGTGGATATTGTAGTCACGCTTCCACAGAACCGCCTCGGTCAGCTGGAGAGCGCGCTGCGATCAAACGGCATTGAGATCATCCGCATCGGAACTGATCATCTGACCTGTACCAAGACATTTATTTTAATCGGCCACATTCTGCACACCGATTTAACGGATACCATCAATAGAATCGATAAAGCAAATGTTGCCGAGGTAACCGAGCTTCACATGGTAATGCCTGGAATCACACAGCCGTCCACCGCAAAACTGACCATTAAGGCCGCAGGTTCTGCCGAGATGGATCAGGCATGCGAAATTCTTGTGAAGATTGCTGAAGAAAAGCATCTCTTGATCATTGATGAAGAGGGAGGCCTTGCATGAAACCGATGCGGATTGCTCTTCTTGGTCTCGGCTCGGTCGGACGCGGTGTGGCAAAAGTTCTTGCAAATCCTGAGTACGGGTTTGTGATAACCGCTGCTGCTGACTCAAAGAGCGGTGCGGTTGCTCCTCTTGGTGCCACTCTTGACATGTGCGAGGTTTTTGCCCGCAAGAATGCAACCGGCAAATGCGGAGACTCTGCATGGTCTGCTGAGAGAATTGTCCGCGAGGCTGAGTACGATATTTTGGTTGAGGTGTCGCCGACGAATGCCCAGACCGGCGAGCCTGCTCTCTCCAACATCCGCGCTGCCCTGATGCGCGGCAAACATGTGGTGACCTCCAACAAAGGGCCGATCTCAATCGCGTACCCTGAACTCTCCGCAGTTGCAAAGGAGCATAACGCAGGACTGATGTTTGAGGGAACGGTTGCTGGAGCGGTGCCGATCATGAACGGTCTTCGTCACGGTCTTGCAGGCAACCGCGTGAACGCACTGTTTGGTGTATTGAATGGAACCTGCAACTACATTCTTACAAGAATGGAGGAGGAGGGTCTGACCTATCAGCAGGCTCTTCTGGAAGCAAGCGACTTAGGATACGCGGAGGCTGACCCGAGTGCGGACGTGAACGGAACCGATGCGGCGATCAAGCTCGTGATTCTTGCAAATACGATGCTCGGCATGAATGTGACGCTGGACGAAGTTGTTCGCGTCGGTATTGACGGCATGACCGCCGATGCTCTGATGATGGCTGGAAAGACCGGTCATACGATCCGGCTTATAGCATCCATTCATCCTGACAAGCGGCAGCTGGAGGTGTCGCCGCGTCTGATTCATAAAGAACATCCGCTGGTGGTTGACGGAACACTCAATGCGGTGACGGTGGATACCGAACTTGCGGGTCCTGTCACGTTCATCGGCAGAGGGGCCGGTTCGGTTGAGACGGCAAGCGCTGTTCTTGCGGATCTGATTGCATTAAAGGAACGATATGGCGACAAGTGAGAAAAATCCCGGAGGAGTTTTAGGCAGGCGCGGCCAGTTTCTCCAGGCCGTGCGCCAGATGACTTTTGAGTCCGGTCACTTTACTACTGCCGAACTTGCGGATGCTACGGCTGTTCCAAGATCCACCGCTCAGGACTGGATCAACCGTCTGCTTCGCGAAGGCTGCATTTTTACGAAGGAGGAGAAGCACGGCAGACATCCTGCACGGTATGCTTCGCGGAGTGCGATGCCGTCAACGACCTGCAACCGCATTTTTACAACTGCTGACGGCGACATGGTCGAGATTTTTCATGAGTGTCTGAGCAGCGGGTGTGCAGGGTTCTGCGAGTTTCATCACCGGCGTGCCGGCGGTGCTGCGCTCTCGGTAAGCCGTGACGGAATGCTGTTTCGCGAGCTTGCGAAGGTGGGGCCTGCTGCTGAGCCTGACTTAAGCTGTGCAGCTGTTGGTCTTGCCGGTGTCCGCCGCGAGGGGGATACCGTTGTGCAGACGATTCGGTCGGTCTACGGCGGGCCTGCATACTCGTTGTCCTCGATGATGGGGCAGGCGAAGGGAGTGTGCGGCGTGTCGATTTCTTCAGCGGACGGGGTTATGAGCGGTGAGGTGAAGACAAAAGCGCTGGTATCGGTGACGGTTGGTATTGATGATACGGACCGGAAAGGATGCGGGGGTGCGACGTTTGCGCTGTCGCAGGCGTTGATGAAGTATCTCTCGGACGGTAATGAGGTGATCGGTATCCGGCATCAGGTGGCGGTGCTCTGTCAGGATATTGCGGAGAAAACCGCCGGGAACTCATGCAGTTTCCTCGAACTTGCCGTACTTCCTGAGGCGGTCGCAGGACTTTCAGCAAAGGTGTGCCGGTTTGTTGAGGAGGAGAGTGTTTCAGCAAACTGGGGAGTCGCAGTTGCCACAGGTATTGGTGTTCCCAAAGCATTGCTGTCTCTTGGGGCGCGTATCAGATCTGAGCGCGTAACACTTGATGAGGTTCTCGCAACTGCGAAGGAGTACAATGTCTGGACATTTGGCGGCAGCGGAGTTATTGGCGCGGTTGCGGCTGTTTCGCTTCGAACGCAGGCACAGGATGTGCTGCTGGATGTTGCAAATCCTGTCTGCATTAACTAAATCTATTTATCGAACCGAGTGTAAAATATATTTTACATGAATCAGAAAATAGTTGGTATTCTGTTCGCAGCTGTCGCCCTGTGTCTGGTGATTTTTTCTGCCGGATGCATTGGCACGGTCGATCAGACGGCAAAGGTCAATGATACGGTGAATGTTTTTTACACCCTGACGCTTGAGGATGGGACTGTGTATCAGACAAATGTGAACGGTACTCCGCTGAGTTTTGTTCTCGGCACCGGTCAGGTTGTCAAAGGCTTTGATGATGCGGTTCTTGGAATGAAGCCAGGAGAGACGAAGACGGTTACGCTGACGCCTGATCTGGCATATGGTCAGTACAGCTACAATACGTATGCTGATGTTCCAATTTCCCTGGCAGAGGGTTACAATCAAGGGCCTATTGATATTGGATCCACGTTCCTGATGTACGATTACTCAACCGGTGCAATTCAGGTGGTACTGGGAGAGGTCGTGATCATTGACAATGAAAGCAACATGACCCGCGTCGTCATAAATCCTCCTCTTGCAGGAAAAACGCTGACCTTTGAGATAACTCTCGACTCGATCGGCACACAAACCACATAATCTTTTTTTCTCTCTTCCGAAATTACTTAAACCCGCGCGACCCACAAAACCGGTATGTCTGTACAATGCGGCGACACGATCCGTGTCCACTATACCGGAAAACTCACTGACGGCACCCAGTTCGACTCCTCCGAGGGCCGCGACCCGCTCGAGTTCCATGTCGGCAGCGGCATGGTAATCCCCGGCTTTGACAACGGCGTAATCGGCATGGCGATCGGCGAGACCCGTGTTCTTGAGATTCCGGCAAAGGATGCCTACGGCGAAAAGTCTGATGATATGATGGTGGCAATTCCCCGCAAAGAGTTTGGGCCGGACTTCACGGCAAACGTCGGTGAACAGCTGTTGATCCAGCTTGGCGACGGCAACCAGATTCCGGTTACCATCACTCAGATCGACGAAGAGACCGTGACCCTTGATGCCAACCATCACCTCTCAGGAAAAGATCTGATCTTTACCGTAACGCTTGTTGAAATCGTCGTCGAATAATTTTCTTCTCTCTTTTTTTCCTTTCTTGTCCACAAGGAAAAGATGTTATACTGTTGATCAAAGACATCTCTTCACAGGAACTGTCATGAAAAATATGTTTGCAAAAAAACTCGGCTTCGGCTTAATGCGCCTGCCGCTCAACAACCCTGACGACATGGCAGACATCGACACCAAAACTTTACAGAGTATGGTTGACGTCTTCATGAAGCAGGGATTCTCCTACTTCGACACCGCATATGTCTACACCGGAAGCGAAGAGGCAATTTGTGAGACGCTCACGAAGCGCTACCCAAGGGACAGCTTCACCCTCACAAGTAAACTGCCGATCTTTGCCGTCTCTGCTGAAAGTGATCAGGAAAAAATTTTCCATGAGCAGCTTGAACGTGCCGGAGTTGACTACTTTGATATCTATCTCCTGCACAACGTCAACGTCGAAAACTATCAGACCGCACAGAAGTTTCACAGCTTCGAGTTTATGAAACAGCTGAAGGCAGAAGGAAAGATCAAAACGCTCGGCATCTCGTACCATGACAACGCCGAGCTGCTGGACGAAGTCCTCACCGCTCATCCGGAGATTGAGATCATTCTTCTGCAGATCAACTATCTGGACTGGGACAATGATGGCATTCAGTCAGGGAAATGTTACGATGTTGCGCGTAAACACCAGCTTCCGATCATCGTCATGGAGCCACTCAAAGGCGGAACTCTTGCCAATGTTCCCAAAGATGCCGAAAAACTGTTCAGAGAATACAACCCTGTCGCCTCCCCAGCTTCATGGGCAGTCCGGTATGCGGCAGGACTTGACGGCGTGGTCATGGTCCTTTCCGGCATGTCGACGATGAATCAGATGCTTGACAACATCTCATACATGCAGAACTTTGTTCCCCTCAATGAAGACGAGAAAAAAATTGTCGCGACTGCGGCGGAAATAATTGCAGCCAACATCACTGTTCCCTGCACTGCCTGCATGTACTGCGTGGGAACCTGTCCGGAGGATATCCCCATTCCCCAGTACTTTGATCTCTATAATAACAGAATGCAGCAGACCATCGACCTGCCGTACTATCCCCAGCAGCAGTACTATGAAAACTACACCAAGACCCGCGGTAAAGCATCCGACTGTGTGGAGTGCGGCGCATGCGAGGAGCACTGTCCCCAGCATCTGAAGATCATTGATCTTTTGAAGGATGTCGCAAAAAAGTTTGAAGTCGCTTTGCCGAATGAGTAATCCATTAATTTGGCATCCGTATTTTTACTCCGCCCACGGAAAAGCGGAGTACACGGAAATTTTACGGAAAAAAACATCACGGAGCAGACGTGAACAGCACGGAATTCTAAATCAATATATTTCCGTGGTGTTCACGTCTACTCCGTGATGTTTTTTCTGTGAAGTTCAGTGTGTTCCGCTTTTCCGTGGGCGACAGGACTTAATGAATAAAGCCCAAAAAAATTATTTTTTCAGTTCCTTCCCAACCGAAAATGCCTTCCCGAGGACCGGCCCCTGCCCCAGATACAAAAACTTCGCATGATCATACGAGATCGGCCGCATTGCAATCACATCGATGTTGTCCTTCTCATCAAGAATATTTTCATCAGCATGCACCGCAAGAATTTCTGCGATGAAGATCGAGTGCGTGCCAATCTCCTGCTGTGACACCACCCGGCATTCGAGGGACAGCGGGAACTCAGCGATTGTTGGCGCATGCACATGCTTTGCCGGCACCGGCGTGAGACCTAAGTCTGCGAACTTATCTGTTTTTCTGCCGCTCGTGATCCCGAAGTAATCTGCTTCACGCATCTGACTCTCTGACGGGATGTTCATCGTAAACTCCTTTCGTTCGCACAGCGCTGCATGACTGTAACGCCCCGGACGAACCGCTATCATCACATGCGGCGGGTCAGACACCGCAATGCCGGTCCACGAAACCGCGAGACCGTTCGGCTTGTCCAAGGAATCGTACGTGCAGACCACCGTCACCGGACAAGGCGGCAGAACCGCATAGGGAGCGAGCTCACGCTTCATGTAAGTATATTTTTGTGGAAAGGTAATATGTTAGTATGGAAAAACACCTCTACCGCTCTGCATCCAACCGCTGGATTGCAGGTGTCTGCGGAGGCATCGCAGAGTTTACCGGAGTGCCGGCACTGCTCATCCGGCTGCTGTGGATCGGACTGAGCGTTATCGCACTTCCGGTCTCTCTACTGATTGGTATTCTGCTCTATATCGCAGCAATATTTCTTCTTCCAAGCAGCCCGGTCCGGGCTGTTCAGGATCCAAACGTGATTGACGCAGAGTTTGAGATAAAGGAGTGAGAGTTTGACGCATCCCCCAAAGGACCAGAATGATCTGACCGAGCCGCCGTTTTATCTGCCCCAGTTTGAAGCAGCATACCGCTACATCATCGACGAGTATGTGATTGCACCCCGCGATATGGCGATCTTTATTCCCTGCGCTGTTAGAAAACCCTACAGCACAAGCCCAAGCCACAAACTGTTTCACAAAATGTTTCGCGAAGTATTTTCTGATCCTGCAAAGTATCATGTGGTGATATTTGGCACCTGCGGAACCGTTCCCTCAGAGCTTGAGCTGATGTACCCGTTTGCCCACTATCACTACATGCTTGGCAATGTAAAGGATCAGCGCATCAAAGATGATTTTCTGCGCATCGAGACACGGCGTATTGTCGGGTATCTGGAAAAAACGCGGGGCACCTACACCAAACGCATTGCCTACTGTATTGGAATATTTCGCGCTGCAATGGAGGCAGCGGTTGCCGAGACCGGAATTGCTGTTGAGATTTATCCGACGCGTCCGGTGATTGACAAGCTCTATGATGCTGACTGTCCGTTCCCTGAGGGAAGTCTGTCGATGCAGGAGTATCTTGATGAGTTTTCCTCCGCGCTTGCGGCGATGAGGGATGCGTGAAGATGGCGGTCCGTGAGGTTGCTGTTGTCAGGCTCGATGAGAAGAAGTCGAAATTTTATGCGCATCTGTATGAGATAGACTCGGTTGAGGATGTTGCCGAAATCCGCGAGGTGCATGACCGGCTCTACAAGAAGGCTGCTCACCACTGTTATGCAATGGTCTGCGGGAGTGCGAGCGACAGCCGTGCGGACGGGGAGGTTGGGTCTCCGGGCCGGGCGCTTGCCGAGGTGATGGAGCGCAATAATCTTGGTTCGCATGTTTTAATGGTATCAAGGATGTTTGGCGGAATCAAGCTTGGTCCTGCGGGTGTTGCAAGAGCGTTTCGCGAGGCGGGCGCGGGCGCAGTTGCTGAGTACATGAAGACACGAAAGCAGTTATAGCTCACAAGAGGATACTATAGTAGTATGGATACGTTACGCGGCTGCCCGATGCAGAATGGAAAACAGTGTTCGGCGGGAGACTGCCAGTGGTGGAATGAGGAGTGGAAGGACTGCACGATGAATGTGGTGGTCCGCTATCTCCGTGCGCAGGATGTTCGTGCGACGTTTAATCATCCGGTTCCTGCTGAGTTTCTGGAAGGCAGCCGGAAGTAGTGATGCGGCCGAAGATTCTTCTCACGAATGACGATGGCGTGAACTCGGGCGGCCTCTGGGCTGCGTATGAGGCGATGGTTTCGTTTGCGGAGGTGACGGTGGTTGCTCCTGCGGTTCAGCAGAGTGCTGTCGGGAGATCTATTTCGATTTTTGAGCCACTGCGGATGAATGAGATGATGATTAACGGCAGGCATGCGTACTCGGTTGAGGGAAGGCCGACGGATGCTCTGCTGCTTGGTCTGTATGGTCTTGATCTGAAGCCTGATTTGGTGGTGAGCGGTGTGAATTTAGGGGAGAATGTTTCGTATGAGTCGATTACGACGTCGGGGACAGTTGGTGCTGCGATGGAGGCGGCTAATCAGGGGGTTCCTTCGATTGCGTTTTCTCTGCAGATGAGTGATCAGGGAAATAAGTTCACGGATCCAAGGTGTCATGAGACGGATTTTTCGCAGGCAAAAGAGGTTGTGGAAAAAATTGTGCGAATGTTTCTTTCGACCGGTCTGCCGAAAGGCTGTCATCTGGTAAATGTGAATATTCCGTCGTGTGCTGTTGAGGGGTATGAGGTGACGACGCTTGGGACACGACTGTTTGATACGTATGTGGAAAAACGGATTGATCCGCGCGGCAAGCCGTATTACTGGATCAACGGGGATGTTGTGTATATGCCTGAGCCGCATTCGGATGTAACGGCTCTGCGAAACAATCGCGTTTCAATTACGCCGCTGACTTTAGATAACACGGCGTTCTCTGCATGCAGTGAGCTGCGTGAGATGCTTTCTGAGCAGAATTTTTAATTTTTTTTGCTCCGCCCACGGAAAAACGGAACGCACAGAAATATTCACGAAAAAAAAACATCACGGAGCAGACGTGAACATCACGGAAATGAATTGTTTTCGAATTCTGTGGTGTTCACGTTTGGTCCGTGATGTTTTTCTGTGGAGTTCGGTGTGTTCCGCTCTTCCGTGGGAGGCAGGACTTAATAGACAACACCACTTTTTGATCGAAACTGTTTCCGCAAATGATACCTTTTGCCCTCATCCGCACTTTAATACCATGTCATGAAGTATATTCTACTATCCAAAAACCGGAATTTTTTATTCCGGCAGGAGTTATGAAACACTATGGCAGTAAAAAAATCCGGTGTATACGATGCAATTCTCAAGCAGATCAATGCAGAGATGTACTCTGCATACCTGTACCTGCAGTTTTCCGCTGACGCGAATGCAATGAAGTGGAATGGTGCGGCAGCCTGGCTCCGTACCCATGCCAGCGAAGAGATGATGCATGCAGCAAAGTTCTATGACTACCTGATTCGCAAAGGTGTTGACGTCAAGTTTGATGCAATCGAAAAACCTGTAACAAACGCAAAAGATCTGTATGAGATCTTCAAAGCAGTCTATGGTCATGAGATCAAAGTCACTGCCATGATCAACAAAATTATGGAGACCGCAATTGCCGAAAAGGATTATGCTGCAGCTGCAGAACTCCAGTGGTTCGTGACCGAACAGGTGGAAGAGGAGGAAACCGTAAGAGATATTGTTGATATGCTTGAAAAAGCAGGCAAATCTCCTGAAGCACTGATCTTCATTGACCACCAGCTCGGATCCAAGAAAGAATAAATCCTCTTTCCTCTCTTTTTTCAGACATGTTCCGATATATTTCCGCCATCTGTATCCCAAATCCAAAATCTTTATAGGCCAAACTCTTAATATAGCAAAATAATTCATTTTTTGAAAAATACTATTTTATACTTAAACATCAGATGATTGAGAAGTGATTAAAAAGTGAAGAGAAATATCAGCGTCAAGCATCTCTCGCAGACCCCTATTGAAAAACAGAAAGTCGAACTTGTTGAACGCAAATGCATCGGCCACCCGGACAGCCTTGCTGACGGTGTTGCAGAAGCTGTTTCCCGCGCACTCTGCAAGGAGTACATGGCTGAATGTGACGGCGGCGTACTGCACCACAACACTGATCAGGGCGAAGTTGTCGCAGGCGAGTCTGCCCCTGCCTTCGGCGGCGGAAAAATTGTAAAACCGATCTATTTCCTCCTCACCGGAAGAGCAACCCGCAACTTCGGCAACCATGTTTTCGCAACCGATGCAATTGCCGTTGAGGCAGCGCGCGACTATCTCAGCACCACGATTCCGACCTTTGACATGAACCGTGATGTCATCGTCGACTGTCGTATGGGATCCGGTTCAACCGATCTCTGTGATGTGTTCAACACAAAGAAAGGTCACACCGCTGTTCCGCGTGCAAACGACACCTCCTTTGGTGTGGGTCACGCACCGTTCTCTCAGGTTGAGCAGATCATTCTCGGCCTTGACGAGTACATTGCAAACGAGTTCCGCCCCAAGAATCCGATGCTCGGTTATGATATCAAACTGATGGGTCTTCGTGAGATCAACACGATCACCATCACCGTTGCAGCAGCAATGGTCGACCGTTACTGCTCTGACATCACCGACTATGTTGAGATGAAGGCAAAGATGGAAGAGTCCTTCACTCAGGTTGCAAGAAAGTACACCGACCGGAAAGTAAAGATCGAGATCAACACCGCAGACATCATTAGAAAGAAGAGCACGTCTGTGTTCCTGACCGTCAACGGTACTTCTGCCGAGATGGGCGACGACGGATCTGTCGGACGCGGCAACCGCTGCAACGGTCTGATCACACCGAACAGACCGATGTCGATGGAGGCAACGTCTGGAAAGAACCCGATCAACCACATCGGTAAGATCTACAACCTGCTCTCCACCGAAATTGCCCGCGAGGCATGTCAGAAGGTTGATGGCATCGAGGAGATGTACGTCCGCCTGCTTTCCCAGATCGGTCACCCGATCGACTACCCGCTTGTTGCAAGCGTGCAGTGCATCACAAAACGCGGATACGACTTCAAGGAGTATCAGACCGAGGTTGAGGAGATCGTAAACCACCGCCTCGAAAACATCTCTGATATCACCCGCCTGGTAATCGACGGCAAGTTAAAGACCTTCTAATGATGTCAACGTCATCCAAAATCCGGCTTGCCATCCCGAACAAGGGACGGATCGCCGAGCCGATCAATGATCTGATGAACAGGTCCGGCATTCACATCCAGATGAGTGCGTCCCGGCAGCTGATCGCAAAGACGGTTGATCCGCAGATTGAGGTGCTGTTCGTCAGACCGATCGATATCCCTGAGTATGTGGCAAAAGGTGTTGCCGATATCGGCATCACCGGCATTGACATGGTCGCAGAACGCGGGTCTGATGTTTCGATCATGCTGGATCTGAAGTTCGGATCCGCACGGCTGGTGCTTGCAGTTCCAGAAAAGTCTCCGGTACAGTCGGTCAAGGACCTTTCAGGTCTGCGGATTGCAACCGAGTTCCCCGGTATCTGCCGGAGATACTTTGCGGACGCGGGCGTTGATGTGACGCTGATTGAAGTCAGCGGCGCATGCGAGGCTGCTCCGCAGCTTGGTGTTGCGGACGCGATTGTGGATCTGACCTCGTCAGGAACAACTCTTGAGATCAACAAGCTTCGGATTGTTGATGAGATCATCAGCAGTACGACGAATGTTATTGCAAATCATGAATCTCTCAAAGAGAAGCATGAAAAGATTGAGGAGATTCTCCTTGCGTTTGAGAGCGTGATTGCGGCAAAGGGTCAGTGTTATCTGATGCTGAATGTGGACAAGTCCAAGCTTGATGATGTGCGGCGTTTGATCCCCGGTCTTGGCGGTCCGACGATTATGGATATTGCAGGTTCCGGCGCGGTTGCGGTGCATGCGGTGGTTCCGCATGTGCGTGTGTATCAGCTGATCAATCAGCTGAAACGTGCAGGCGCCCGCGATGTTCTGGTTCTTGATATTACGAGGATGGTGCGGTAGATGGAAATTTTCCCTGCAGTTGATGTTCTGCGCGGTATGTGCGTTCAGTTGGTGCAGGGTGAGCGGTCTACGGCGACAGTATACGGAACTCCTCTTGAGAACGCAAAAAAATGGATCAGTCTTGGAGCAAAAAATCTCCATGTGGTGAATCTTGATGGTGCGTTCTCGGCGTCTTCAGAAAATGCCCGGGTTATCCGTGAGGTTGTTTCTGAGACTGATGTGTTTGTGCAGGTCGGCGGCGGCATCCGTAGTATTGCGGATGCCCGCGGCTGGCTGGATGCAGGTGTTGACCGGATTATTGTGAGCACGTTTGCCACCAAAGAGCCGCAGTCGATCTCGGCTCTTGCAAAGGAGTTCGGCTCTGACCGGATTATGGCAGGCGTTGATGCACGTGCCGGTGAGATTGCGGTTTCCGGCTGGCAGGAGACGGCTGGCGACTATATCGAGTGGGCACAGCTGTTTGAGCAGCTTGGTGCAGGCTCTCTTTTGTACACGAATGTGGATGTGGAGGGTCTGCAGGCAGGTATTGCGGCAGAGCCGGTGAAGGCTCTGATTGATGCGGTGTCTGTTCCGGTGGTTGTTGCCGGCGGTGTGAGTTCGACTGCTGATGTTTTGGCGCTGAAAAGTTTCGGCGCTTTTGGCTGCGTGCTCGGGTCGTCGCTTTACAGCGGCAAAATCAGTCTGCAGGACGCGCTGAAGGAGGCAGAGGTATGACAAGAAGAGCTGAGTTTTCCCGTGTTACAAAAGAGACCGCAATTGATCTGATGTTTGATCCTGATGTTTCAGGTGAGATTACGATTGATACCGGTCTTGCATTTTTGGATCATATGCTGAATGCGTTCGCCCGCCACGGCGGTTTTTCCCTGAAGGTTTCGGCGAAAGGCGATCTAGATGTGGACTGCCATCACACGATTGAGGATATCGGCATTGTCCTTGGAAAGGCAGTTTGTCAGTCGGTCGGCGAGGGGCGCGGTATCAAGCGGTTTTCGCATGCGATTATTCCAATGGATGAGTCGCGGGCGACTGTGGCGATTGATGTTTCCGGACGCGGGTATCTGGTGATGGATGGTGCATTCACAGGAATTGTTACGGGCGGTATCCAGAATGATCTGTTCGAGCATTTCTTCTACAGTCTCTGTGTGCATGCAGGCATTACTGCGCATGTGATCTTTTCCGGCGTGAATGATCACCACAAGTGCGAGGCGATCTTTAAGGCGTTCGGCGTTGCTTTGGGTGAGAGCCTTGCAATTGTTCCGGGCCGCGATGATGTCCCGAGTACGAAAGGGACACTCTGATCTTTTTTTGTGAATTTTTTCACACGACTCTCTTATCCAACGAAAATCTGCGTGAACATCCACGAAGAGTTCACAAAAAAAGTAGCTGGGAAAAATCCCTGCCGAAGGAGATCAGCTGTCGCCGTTTTCTTCCTCGAACCGCTTCATCTCCTGATTGCGCAGCTCCGCCCGCTTGATCTTACCGGAGATCGTCTTTGGAAGTTCAGGAACAAATTCGATCAGCCGCGGATATTTGTATGGTGCGGTTGTTCGTTTTACATACTCCTGAATATCCTTCACCAACTTCTCCGAAGGCTTGTATCCCTCGTGCAAAACGATGAACGCCTTAATCACCATACCGCGGATAGAGTCCGGGCTGCCGACCACAGCGCTCTCCTTCACCGACGGATGCTCAAGAAGCGTGGATTCAACCTCGAACGGACTGATGCGGTAGCCAGAGCTCTTGATCACATCATCATTCCTGCCGACAAACCAGAAGTAACCGTCATCATCAAGATATGCCTTGTCACCGGTATAATACCAGCCGTTCACAAACATCGCCGCATTCTCTTCAGGATTATCCACATACTCGCGGATAAGACCTGCCGGCCTTGGATTCAAAGAGATCGCAATCCTGCCGGTCTCTCCTTGCGGAACCTCCTTGCCCTCATCATCATGCAGCTGAACATGCCAGCCCGGAACCGGCTTGCCCATCGAACCCTGTTTCACTTCCATTCCGGGCAGCGTCGCAACACAGCAGCAGGTCTCGGTCTGACCATACCCCTCGCGGATAGTAAGACCGGTCCCCTCCTTCCAGATACGGATAACCTCAGGATTCAGCGGCTCGCCCGCACTCGTACAGGTCCGAAGCTCCTTGAACGAGAACTTCTTCAGATCCGCAATAATCAGCATCCGGTAAATCGTCGGCGGCGCACAAAACGACGTGATACCATACCGCTCAATAAGCGGCAGAAGCTCAGTTGCATGGAACTTCGCCCGGTAATCGTAGACAAAAATACAGGCACCGCAGATCCACTGGCCATAGATCTTACCCCAGCCGCACTTTGCCCATCCGGTGTCCGAGACCGTGAAGTGCACATCATACTCGGTTAAATCATGCCAGAACTTGGCAGTAACAGTCTGGCCGAGCGGGTGGCCGTAGTCATGCAGAACCATTTTCGGATCCTTTGTTGTACCGGAAGTGAAGTAGATCAGCATCGGGTCTGCTGCATGAATCCTGCGGCCTGCACTGCTGACAAGAGTCGTCGTCACCGGGGCAGGATAGAGCAGTTCATTCTGGTAACCGATCCACGGCGTCTGCAGACGCTCGCCCGGTTTATCATCCACAATCATGCGGAGCTGAAGATGCGGACAGTCTGCTGCAACCTCGTCGACCTTTGCCATATTCTCGCTGTCGGTGATAACCATCTTAAAGTTACCCACCCGAGTCCGGTACGCAATATCCTTCACCGTCAGCATGTGGGGAGACGGACAGAAAACCGCTCCGAGCTTCATAATGCCGAGGACCAAAAACCACCACTCAGGGACACGCGGCAGCATGAGAAGAACCCGGTCCCCTTTCTGGATACCGAACTTCATCAGTATATTTGCTGCTTCGTTTGAATGGATCATCATGTCCCAGAAGGTGAACTTTTTCTCCACCCCTGCCTGGTTCACCCAGATCATTGCCAAGTGGTTGCGATCCTTTTTTGCCCAGGCATCAACCACATCAAACGCGAAGTTATAGTGTTTTGGCACGTCAATCGAAAACGTTCGATACGTTTCGTCATAATCGCCAATATTTCCCCCAATCTTTGGGGTGTCCTGCGTTTCTGTCATGATTTATGTCCATAATTTATAGGGTGCACTGAGATATTAAACTCGTCCGCGAGGCGTTGTCCGCGGGTGATTGACGCGAAGTATTATGCTTGTATCTCTCGTAATAAATAAAGATGGATGGGAAAACATACGATTCGCTGAAGATCGAAAATATTGTTGCGTCCGGCGTAATCGCAGATGAGATTAACCTGGCAGATATTGCCGAGAAAATTGACGGGTGCGAACTCAATACGAAACGGTTCCCGGGCGCGGTGTACCGCATTGATGAGCCGAGAATGGCGTCGCTGATCTTCTCCTCAGGAAAAGTTGTGCTTACCGGTATCAGAAACGAGTCCGCGCTTCAGGATGGTCTTGAGATCATTCTGAAGTCTCTGAAAGAGGCAGGCGTGAAAACGCTTGATGTTCCAAAGGTTGCGGTGACGAACATTGTCTGTTCGTACGATATCGGGAAGTTTATCAATCTGAATCGCGTGGTTGCAACGCTGTCCCTTGAGGCTATCGAGTACGAGCCGGAACAGTTCCCGGGCCTTGTCTACCGGATTAAGGATCCGAAGATTGTTGCCCTCCTGTTCTCGTCAGGAAAGATCATTCTGACCGGCGGAAAAAATCTTGATGATGTCCGCCGCGGTCTTGATTTCCTCGAGGAACGTCTGGAAAATATCTTAAAAGAGCAAAAATAATCCGGGTCAGCCTCCCTGTGAGGCGGTCCGATTCCATCTGGTTTGTTTCATCACAAATCCCTAATCTTTTTTGTTCTGTCTATTATGTTCAGTTGCCCACGGAAAGGCGAAACATCACGGAAATATTTTTTGAATGTGGTCACTCTGCATCACTCCTATCGAATTTAAATTCCGTGTTGTTCACGTCTGCTCCGTGATCTTTTTTCGTCAATATTTCCGTGTACTCCGTGTTTTCCCACGAAGCGGTAAGCGGGCCGAAGGCATGCGTTCCGTGGGAGGCTCAGAAATTTATCCACAGGCAATTAAGGAATAAAAATACGACATCGCCTAATCCGAGAATTATTTATCCTTTCAACACGAGAGTAAAATAATTATGTTTTCCAAAATACTTGTGGCGCTGGACGGCTCGGAGATCAGCCGTCTGGCATTTACCCGGGCTATGGAGTTTGCAAAAGAGGACTCTGCAGAACTCCACGCGGTTGTGGTTGTAAACACCCCGCACCTATGGAAAGACGAAAGCCCTGCCAACCAGACAAAATCTGAGTCGGATGCAAAAACACTGTTGGACGAAATTGAGGTACTCGCCAAAGAAGCAGACCTGAAGTTCATACCGCATCTGGTATCCGGCCATCCGGGAGACCGCATCGTCACCATCGCCGACGAGATCGAGTCCGACCTGATCGTCATAGGATCACTCGGCAAATCCCATCTTGACCGCCTGCTGCTCGGCAGCGTCTCTTCATATGTGACGCAGTACAGCAAAAGAAACATCATCGTCATTCGCAACTGACAAAAAGCGTTCTGCCGGCTCCAAACTCTTTTTAAGTTTGAAGCTGATATGTAACATAACGACAAACAGGAGGAATTCAAGTCATGTTTTCAAAAATACTTGTAGCAATTGACGGATCTGACATCAGCCGCCGTGCATTTTCGCGGGGAATCGATATCGCAAAGCAGAATAAAGCAGAGCTTCACGTCATCTATGTAATTGAATCCGGAATTGTCAGCCCCGCCCCGGTTGACACCACATGGGAACTGATTTACGAGAGATTCGAAAAGGAAGGTCATGAAGTTATTGCCGAGCTGGTTGAGGACGCAAAGAAAAAGAGCATCACCGTCGAACCACATATTGAAGCTGGGCACGCGGGCGACACAATCCTTGACACAGCAGAAAAAATCGGTGCTGACTTAATCATCATCGGATCCCTTGGCAAATCCAAACTTGACCGCCTGCTGCTCGGCAGCGTCTCCACCTATGTGGTCAACTACGGCAAGACCAATGTCATGATCGTGCGGACCTGAATCTGCACATTATTTTTTTACCGAACCGATCACTTCATCTAAAATTTTCAGAGATAAGCAGAAGTTTTTCAGAGATTTTCTTCTGCGCGCAGCTGTTTTGCTCACCGTCCCAAAGATCCGGATACGGATAGCTGATAGGGCGTGTTTTTGTCAATGCTGACCTGAATAGGGAGAGCATACTCTTTTTTCGTACTGCTTCATTGGTTATGCCGGATAGAACGGTTTTTACATGAATAGCCCTAACGTAATTCTAACTTTTCCACCGGGGAAGTGTACTGCCAATAGCACAGATGAATATTTTCCTAAAAGACAGGGAGGTGTATGATGACAACTGAAGAAATGCTAGCGAAAGACTATATGACCAAGGACGTCGTGACAGTGGAGATTCCATCGAGCCGTGATGATGTTCTGCGCATTCTGAAACGTACCGGTATTTCCGGCGTGCCTGTTGTGAAAGGGGATCAGCTTCTTGGAATTGTTACCAGAAAGGATATTCTCCATAATGCGGAGGAGACCCAGGTGGCACTTCTGATGAGTTCACAGCCTCTGACCATCCGACCCGAAGCTACGCTTGCTGAGGCAGCCCAGATCATGACCGATTTAAATATCCGTCGTCTTCCGGTGGTTGACGGCAACCGCCTGGTCGGTCTGCTGAGCGTTTCTGACCTCGTGAGTGCAGTTGCAAAACTGAACGACAAGCGCGAAATTCGGGAGAATTTTGTCAGCAGTGAGACGTTTGCAATCTGGGAAGAGACCCCGCTGCCGGTTGTTGGAAGAATCATGGAGCTTGCAAAAGTTGATGCAATGCCGATTCTGAACTCTGAGAACAAGCTGACCGGTATCATCTCAGAGCGCGATCTTATCCGCTGTTCCAGAATTGAGGATGATGTGCAGACGAGCGACTTCTCCACAGGAACTGATGATGATGAGTGGACCTGGGAGAGTATCCGCGACAATCATACGATTTCGTACGGTGTTTCCAAAGTGGAGCTCCCCAACCGTCCGGTAAAGGACGTGATGGTGACGAAGGTCATCTCTGTTCCAAATAATGCGGAGATCAGCGACTGTGCACTGAAGATGAAACGCGGCCGCGTGGATCAGATGCCTATCATTGATAATGATATGCGGCTTTCAGGCATGTTGTTTGACCGTGATGTGATTAGGGCATTATACAAATCCGAATAATTTTTTTCTATACAAAAATCCGCTAACTTTTTTTTCTTTGGTTTTTTGATGAGGAGCTGCTCATGCTTCCCCAAAGAGAAATTATATTAAGATGCTTGTCCTACGAAGTAGTATGACAAAACCTGTATTATACGACTTTTTTGCAACCTGGTGCGGTCCCTGCAGAATTCAGGGTCCTATCATTGAGGATATTGCAGCAAAGATGGGCGACAAGGTTGATGTGAAAAAGGTGGATGTGGATCAGTATCCGGATCTCGCAAACAAATACCAGATCAGTGTTGTTCCGACCCTTGTCATCGAAAAGGACGGCAAGATGGTTCACCGTCTTGAGGGCGTCACTGATGCTGCCCGCCTTGAGTCGCTGTTAAAGCCGCTGCTCTGATATATTTTCCTATATTTTTTTGAAACATTTCAGGAAACCATTTTTTCAAGAAACACTAATATGTTCTCATGACTTTGATTACCGTTGAGGTTGTCGGATACACCTATCGCCCCTGCGGTCCGTTTCCCTGCGATACGGAGCGCTCCTGCGGTCTTGAGACATGCTTTCAGAAGGAGAAGCTGTCGTATGCATTCCCTGCCCTTGCTGATGCACTGAAGGAGAAGTACGGTGACACGGTGTCGGTTGAGCTTGTTGCGCTTGACAAGGAAATCCCGAACCGCATCAAAGAGCTGGTCCGCGTTGAGCACCCTCCGCTGCCGATCATTCTGGTGAATGGAAAACTTGTTCCGGTTGGTGCTGTATCAGTTCCGCGAATCAGTGAGTGCATCGATTCACTTCTGTAAAAAATATTTTTTTTGTTTTATTGGTGTTGCCCATTAACTCCTGCCTCCCACGGGACGCATGCCTGCGGCCTGCTTATCGCTACGCGGGAAAAACGGAAAACACAGAAATAAAAACATCACGGAGCAGACGTGAACATCACTGAATCCGAAAAAAATTCATTTCCGTGATGTTCTCGTCTGCTCCGTGATGTTTTTCTGTGAGATTTCCGTGTGTTCCGTTTTTCCGTGGGCGGAGTTAATCAATTCCAAACAGTGTTTACCGATAAATGAATTTATGGGCAAAACCTGTTTTATTTTTGGTAGAGTTTGGTGTAATGCAAAATTTTGCAGCAGTGCTCAGCGAGTGAGGTGAAAAGATATGCCTGATCAAGATCTTTTCCTGCAGCAAAAGTTCCGTGTCCCCGTGCGATGACAATGTTGGAACTTTTCAGAGCGCCTGCGATCGCATCGGCAAGCTCCTGAGTACCAGGAGCCCCGTCAACCACGGCGATTGTGGGGGCAAGCATTTTTCCTTCGCTGTCGATAGTGAAAATCTCATCCTCGACGAGAAGTGACAAGGCAACCGCGTGGGCAGGATGAGCGTGAACGATTGCCGCATGGGTGCCTGCTGCATTGTAGATTGCGGTGTGCACCCGCCACTCGCTGGAAGCCCCGGGCGTCACTCTGCCGTTGAGCGGCATGAGAACAATCTGGGCAGGGTCTGCATCAAGGTATGAGCCGGTGCGGGTGATGAAGTAGCCGTCATCCGTTCTGGCACTCATGTTTCCGAAGTTGCCGCCTACGAGATGTTCGGTGAAGAGACGTTTTCCTATTCTGGTGAAGTCGGCAAAGACTGCCTGGTCATTCATATGCGTATATGTTTGCTGTGCTGCCGTAAAGATACTGGCTAAGGTATTGCTCTAAAAATTTGTAGTGGAATTTCATTGTTATGAGTTTTTGTATGTGGTTTTACTTGGTATGGGACTTACGAGGTGACGAGCACCATTATTTGGAATTTATTTGTTCTTGACCTCGTTTGGAGCAACCACAATTCCCAGGTCGAAGGCATGCGATACGTGTTTACTCCAAACGAGGCCAAGAAAAAAAAGCGCTCCTACAGTAAATCACAAACAGTACAAAACTCAAAACAAAAAGAAGTGCATCGACCGGGACTCGAACCCGAGTTTAGGCGTTGGCAACGCCTAGTGATAACCACTACACTATCGATGCGTGTGTGCCTAATAAGATTAGCAGAATTTGCATATATACATTGTTATTTGGATGATGATGAATCCTGAATCGTTCGCGAGCGAACACCGTTTCATCGTGCTCACCACCTTGCAGAAAAAAAACATCACAGACACAAAATTATTTTTGGATTCCGTGATGTTCACGTCTGATCCGTGATCTTTATCCGTGAAATTTCCGTGTACTCCGATTTTCCGTGGGCGACACAAAAAAACTCAGAACCCTATCCATGCCCAGGAACCCGCAATCGCACAACAGATCAAAAACCCAACGATTGCACCTGCATTGATATAGGGGAGACCGGGCTGCGGTTTTCCGGTATTGACCGGAATCAGAAGGAAACACAGACCAAGAACTCCGCCGATAAGAGCACCAAGCGCCGGAAGGGCAATACCTGCAAAGGAAAGGACACCTGCGCCGCCTGCATACACCTGTGCAGAAACAACAAGAATCGACGGCATGATCATATCCCCCATACCGATCATATAAGCGCCGCGATCCTCCTTCTTATCATGAATCGAAAATCCCGAACTGCGGTACGAGTAACTGCGTGACTTGGGAACAATAAACATAATCGGCATCTTTTGACGAAGCACACCATCCGCGAGCGTGAGCATATGCTTTGTCCGGTGCACCGAGATCGCATCATACACCAGCAGAAGAATCAGCAGAATAATCACCGGAATGATAGAAAGCGAGATACCAAAAATCGCAGCACACCCTGCTGAGATCAAAATCCCTGCAATATTAATCACATACCACTCAGGCCGGTACCACAAAAGAAGGATCACCACAATCGCAGCAACTGCTGCAATCGGCAGCGCCGGAAGGGTTGGGGCATAGCTGAACAGCAGAGAAGAGACGACATAATATATAACAAGGGCTAAACAGATGCCGATAATTGCACTGATGATGCTCTGCGCTTTCCATTTGATCAACAAAAGCAGGAGCGCAGTGAACACGAGCATGATAAACAGGAACACAAACGGATTTGCAATTGAGTTGGGATCCTCGAATGCTCCAAGACCTGCCTCGGTAACAGGGCTTATCAGCAGGAGCGACAGCAGGCCGGTGAGGATCATCAGAAGGATCATACCAGCATACGGCACCAGGGCAGAGGGGGAAAGTTTGCTCATGTATAGGTAACTTAATATTTTAGCGGTCTCCTTAGTTAAATTATGAATGTTCGTCGTGAGTGTTTGCCGGAGATCCTACTGGTAATAGTGATGGCAGTTTCCGGCCTTGCCGCGCTCATCAGACTCTGGCAGGACGCTATTGTAGCGATTGGGATTGAACTCTTAATCATATGCGTTGGTATACTGCTTCTTCAGATTCTTGCACGCCTCCGCCGTCTTGAGGAGGAGAGCGCGGCTCGCGAGCGGATCATGCGTGGCAATCTTGAGGATCTTGGAAGACAGCTGATTCAGAAACAGGATGCAACGTCGCAGAAGGTTGTCGAGGCGGTCGAGAGTATTAAGAGCAGAATGTACCGGTAAACCATGGGTGTTGCGCTGCGCCCGCTGATTGCGGATTATAAGGAGGTACTCCCATGGGACCGGCTGGGCGGTATTGCGGCGATTGATGCATATAATGCGCTGTATCAGTTTTTGAGCGGAATCCGCCAGCCGGACGGGACGCCGCTGATGGATGAGGAGGGACGGATTACGTCTCACTTGAGCGGTCTTTTGTTTCGGACGGCAAATCTGGTGGAGAAGAATATTACGCCGGTGTATGTTTTTGATGGGAAACCGCCGAAGTTTAAGGAGGCGACGCTTGCGGAGCGGCGGGTTATTCGGGAGAATGCGAAGGAGTCATGGGAGCGCGCGGTAAAAGAGGGGGACGAGGAGTCGGCACGCAAGTATGCGATGGCGTCGTCGAAGGTTGATGCGTTTATTCTTGAGTCGTCAAAGGAGCTTTTGACGGCTCTCGGGATTCCTTGGGTGCAGGCGCCGGAGGAGGGGGAGGCGCAGTCTGCGTATATGGCGGCTGCGGGGGATGTGACGTATGCGGTGTCGCAGGATTATGATTCACTGCTGTTTGGAGCGCCGAAGCTTTTGCGCAATCTGACGGTGTCAGGTAAGCGCCGCGTGAATGGAAAAATGGTGGCGGTGTATCCTGAGCAGCTGCTGTTGGATCAGGTTTTAGGCGGTCTTGAGATGACGCAGGTGGATTTGATCGCAGCCGCTCTTTTGATCGGCACTGATTATAATAGTGGGGTGAAGGGTGTTGGTCCGAAGACTGCGGTGAAGCTGGTGAAGGAAGGGAAGTTTGCGGAACGGATTTTGGAATCAGAGAATGCTGCTGAGCCGGAGGAGTTGATTCGGTACTTTCTTGAGCCGCCGGTTGAGAAGCAGTATACGATTGCAAAGAAGGCGCCGGTGCGGGAGAGGGTTGTGGAGATTCTCTGTGAACAGCACGGATTTTCTGAGGAGCGGGTGGCGGCAGGACTTGAGCGGCTCGGGTCGACGAAGGGACAGGCGACACTGGACTCATGGTTTTCCTGATTGTGGGGCAAGATAGACATCGAAAACGCGAATCGCATGCTCTCGACCAAACGCGAATAGCACGAATCGCATGCCTGCGGCATGCCGCGAATAAAAAATCGCCAATGGCGATTTTTAAAATTTCGTAAATATTATTTATTTTAGGCAGACCATTCACGATTTTGTTTGAAACACGAATAACTCCTATTTTAAAAATCGCCATTGGCGATTTTTTTATTCGCGGCATGCCGCAGGCATGCGATTCGTGCTATTCGCGTTTGGTCAAGAGCATGCGATTCGCGTTTGGTCAAGAGCATGCGATTCGCGTTTTAAAATTGCATCCCACACCCCAAAAAAAGTAACATCGTGAACCCGAATTTCCCTGAATGCACTTTTCTAAACACTAATAACACCTCAGAGCACATACAATTATCATCATAGAGGATGTTTGAATGACGAAACCATTTATCACCATAAAGGACCTCTGCATGGATTTTCCTGCAAATCCTGCCGATCCTTCCGATAATGCCCCGGCCTGCAATACGTCGGAGATGGTACGTGTTCTGGACCACATCAACCTCGAGATCGCCGAAGGAGAAATTGTTGGAGTCATCGGACGATCAGGATGCGGAAAAACCGTACTCATCCACCTCGTTCGCGGCATCGACCACCCCCCGACCTCAGGCTCAATCATCTATCATGTTGCAGTCTGTCAAAAATGCGGCAAAATAGAACTGCCGAGTGCCGCAGGCACCGCCTGCGACTGCGGCGGCCGCTTCAAAGAAAAAGACATCGACTTTTGGGCACCGGAAAACGAAGGAATCAAAACGCAGATCATGGCAAAAACCGCCATCATGTTCCAGCGCACCTTTGGTCTCTACGGCAACGACCGTGTCATCGAAAACGTCCTTCGGGCTCTCGACGACATCAACTATCCGGCAGAAAAATCCATCGGCAGAGCAGCCGACCTCCTCGAAGAAGTCAGACTCAGCCACAGAATGATGCACATCGCCCGCGACCTCTCCGGCGGAGAAAAACAGCGTGTCGTCCTCGCACGCCAGCTCGCCCGCGAACCAATATTTCTCTTCGCCGACGAACCCACCGGAACCCTTGACCCGAAAACCGCCAAAATCGTACACGACCTCTTAAAAGAAGTCGCCAAAGAAAAGAACATGGGAATGCTCATCACCTCCCACTTCTCCCAGGTCTTAGAAGACGTCGCCGACCGTGCCGTCCTTCTTGACGACGGCAAAATCGTCAAAGTCGGATCAGCTGACGAAATCATCGAAGCCTTCATGGCAGGATACAAAGACGACCTCCAGTACATCGATCAGGAGATCGGAAACCCGATCGTTCGTGCCGACCATCTCGCAAAAAGATTCATCGCCGTTGACCGAGGCGTCATCCGAGCAGTTGACAACATCTCCTTTGAAATAAACGAACGCGAAATATTCGGCATCATCGGTGTCTCCGGCGGAGGAAAAACCACCCTCTCCAAAATGATCGCAGGATTGTATGAGCCGACCGACGGAAAACTTGAGATCAGAATCGGTGATGAATGGATCGACATGACCAAACCCGGCTACCTCTACCGCGGCCGGGCAAAACAGTACGTCGGACTCCTGCATCAGGAGTATGACCTCTATCCCCACCGAACCATCATCGATAATTTAACCGATGCAATCGGTCTTGAGTTTCCTAAAGAGCTTGCCACCCGCAAAGCAATGATCACTCTTCAGATGGCAGGGTTCACCGAAAAGAAAGCAAAAGACGTGCTTGGCCGCTACCCCTCAAGCCTCTCTGAAGGAGAAAAACACCGTGTAGCCCTTGCTCAGGTCCTCATCCGCGAACCAAGAATCATCCTCCTTGACGAACCCACCGGAACCATGGACCCGATCACCAAAGTCGACGTCAAACACTCCATCATCCATGCACGCGAAGAGATGGACGAAACATTCGTCATCGTCTCGCACGACATGGAGTTCGTCCGTGACGTCTGCGACCGGTGTATGTTCATGCGCGGCGGAAAAATCATCGGCATCGGTCCGACCCATGAAATTCTTGCAACCCTCACCGACGCAGAAAAAGACATCATGGCACGTGCAGTTGCAAACGAACGCGATCGGGTTGCCGCCAATGCACCAAAATCCGTTCCGACTCAGGCCGATCCCAAAGGAGACGAAGTGCCTGAACAGGACGCAGGAGTACTGCACGGTAGCACGGATGAGATGTTTGAGATGTGAACGAGAAGGACGCAGATCATGACAACCATGCACCTGTATCTGAACGGTGAAACAATCGAGGCAAAAGCGGGCGCAACCCTTGCAACAATTCTGCCTGACCATCCGGCGGGATGCAGCATCGCCGTTCTTCGGCCCGGCACCGGCGCTGAATCAAAAGAGACCGCACATCTCAGATTCACCACCACCGCCGGCGACATCGTCGTTGAACTCCTGCCGGGCGTCGTGCTGCCGGTTCCAACCGGCGACGATCTGGACGCCAACCTCCGCGTTCACTGGGAAGACAAGTACGCAGCAGCGTTTGGACCGTTCCACGCCGACTTCGTCCCTGACCACCAACCCTACCGGTACGACCGCGGCGTTGTCGCACTCGGATGCGGAGGATACGACGCAAACACCTCATACCTCATGTTTTCCCGGCTCCAGCACATGGCAGACCATGGCGCAGCTGCGGGCGGCGCTGTGCTTGGAACCGTCATCTCCGGTCTTGGCATCATGAACCGGTGGCGAAACGGCGACCGGATCACCAAAATCGAACACGTTTTCTCTTCAGTCGACAAAACCAGCGCAACCGTCACGACTGATCTCTCCCTGAAACTCGAGGACGGCATGCAGATATTTTCTGAGATCCGCATCAACGCCGAAGGCTACGATGAAGATCACGGAAAAATTGACACCGCCTGCACCGACTCGGTTGAACACCTGCTTTTCACCATGCGAAACGCCAGCTACACGGTGGACCGGACCGCGTCAGCATACATCCGCGATCACACCGAAGGCAGACTCAATGTGCCGATGGAACGCCAGAAACCCAGGCGTGAAGGAACCGTCACCGTCCGCACTTCAGGAAAAAGTTCTGGCGCAGTCTACATCTACACCAAGGATGTGCCAAGCAACCAGCACCACACCCGCACCGGAACCGTGACCCGCGGCGTGGAACTCGCACGGTTTGCAACCGCAGGAACAAAACTCTCAGTCAAAGTTGTGCCAGAACAACTCGACCTCCGCGGGCTTCCGCTCGGTGAAGCCGTGGCTCTGGCGAAATCCCGCGGGCTTCGGGTGTTCGCTGACAACCGCGATGTTGCAGGACGCGTCGTCATCGACCAGAAACCCGCAACGACGCTTGAACTCCTCAAAGAAGGAAAAGTCGAGCTGGTAACCGTTGCACTCACCGAAGTCATTGACGTTGCATTTGACTATGCAAATGCTCCACTCACAATCGACCTGTTCCGCCGTGTAACCGGTCTGAAAATTTACGCAATCGGCAGCATGCCGTTCTTTTACAACATCGACGAAGAGATGTACCTCTTCAAACCAGAGTTCCCTTCAGGCGTCAACATCATCCCGGAAAACGTTCCGAAGAAAAGCCCGCCGCCGTATGCTCTCGCCATCACCAACGACGCACGCAGAGCACGCGGCATGGCAGGCGTGCGGTCGGTAACAAACAACGAGTACGGACCGACCGGCGAACCGTTTGAAGGAACCAACGTGATCGGCAGAATCATCGATGTGGACAAACTCCCGCTCATCAAAGAAGGGGCTACCGTCTTCATCCGCGAGGTAAAACCATGAAACCCTACGTGCCCCAGTATGTAGGAACCGTCACCAAGTACGTGTTCGTCGACTCGCCAAACACAACGCCTCAGGACATCGCAACCGCAGCATACGAAATAGCGCAGGGAGTCATGATCAAAGAGACCTGTTTTGGGTGTCAGATCACCGGCAGCCCGGAGGACGTGGACCGGATCATCGCCCACCTGCGAAAAATGGATCCGTACCGGATCTATGTCAAAGACCGTGGATTTCCTCCCGGAGACTCCCGCAGATGCCGTGCCGACCTTGGCGGCGCACGGCCCGGATACCTCGGTCACGAATATGAAATGGGCATGGTCCGCTACATCGCCCACGGTCTTGAAGAGACCGACAAAATGACGAAAAAAGAACTGAGAGCCGCAGCCGCAAAGGAACTGCCGATGCCGGACGCGCTTGATGTCGATATTTTAACATCACTCATCAAGGAGGAGTAACGAAATGGCAAAAGTATTCATCTATCCGGCGACCAGCCTCATCTTATCCGATCTCGTGGCACGCTTCGGTCACGAACCGCTCGGCTCAGCAGTTGCAATCCGCGAACACATTCAAACCCCGGGATTTGACTCACCCCCGATTCAGATGACCTCCGACGATCCGCAGAAGGGTCTCAAATGGGCAGCGGTCGAGGTGCCGTCCGGTATCCGCGGACGCATGTCACTGTATGGTCCAATGGTCGAAGAAGCTGAAGCTGCGATCATCATCGATGAACCCGACCTTGCATTCGGCTGCATGGGCTGTGCAAGAACCAACGAACTCCTCTGTTTCATGCTCCGCGAACGTGACATCCCGCGTCTTGAACTCAGGTATCCGACATCAAAAGAAGAAGGCGTAACATTTGTTGCAGCGATCAAAGAGTTTCTTGCAGAACTTGAGGTGAAAAAACATGAGTGAACAGCCGGTGAGAATTGCCCAGATTACCTGCGGCGCAGAGTACAGCGGAATTCAGAACGAAATTACGACAGCCGCAGAAACGGTCGGCGGCAAAATGTTTTATCCTGACGTTGCGTTAAAGGATGTCAAACGCGCCTACAAAGACTTTGGTCTGCCGGTGAAAAGCCCGGACTTAAAACTCGCAATTGCGCGAACTCAGGCAATCGTTGAAGGACGAATCGAGGCCGACGGAATATTTATTGCCAGCTGTTTCCGGTGTGCAGAAGCGGCAATTGTCAGAAACGAACTGAGACGATATATTGTGGAAAACTCCCGCATTCCGGTCGTCTCCTACTCGTTCAACGAACGAACCGGCTCGTCCACACTGCTCACCAGACTTGAAGCACTCACTACCATTGCCCGCCGCCGCAGTCTGATGGCGCGTGAGGTGCAGGTTGGAACCACAATGGGCGTGGACTCAGGCTCCTCGACCACGAAATGCATCATCATGCAGGACGACAAAATCATCGGTACCGGATGGAGACCGACGACCGAAGTTCTGAAGAGTGCTGACGAAGTCGTTGCACTTGCCCTCGAAGAGTCGGGTCTCAGGATATCTGATATTCAGGCAACCGCAACAACCGGATACGGCAGATTTTTAGTCGGCAAACATCTGAAGGCAGACCTGGTGCAAGAAGAGTTGACCGTGAACTCGAAGGGAGCGGTGTATCTCGCAGGCGCTCAGAAAGGATTTGCCACCGTCATTGACATCGGCGGTATGGACAACAAAGCGATCAGCGTGAACGACGGAATTCCGGGTTCGTTTACGATGGGCGGTATCTGTGCCGGCGCATCGGGACGGTTCCTTGAGATGACCGCAAAACGTCTGGACGTTGACATCACCGAGCTTGGCGCTCTTTCGATGAAGAGCGACGGCGGCGAAAATGTGCCGATGAACAGTTACTGTATTGTGTTCGGCACCCAGTCGCTCGTAAACGCTCTTGCCGCCGGATACTCGCGTGAGGACGTCGCAGCTGCGGCTTGTCACAGCGTTGCCCAGCAGGTGTATGAACAGCAGTTGCAGGAGGTCGACATCAAAGAGCCGGTGATTATGGTCGGCGGCTCGTCGTTGATTCAGGGACTGGTGCGTGCAATGGGACGGATGCTGAACACCGAAGTCGTTGTCCCGCACCACTCGCAGTACATCGGCGCAACCGGCGGCGCACTGCTCTCCTCAGGATTTATTGATAAGAAGAAGGAGGCGTAGATGGCAGGTTTAGACTACTTCGCGGTTGAGTCCACGGAGGATGGAGCTGACAACTACAACAAAATTGCAACCACGGTGTTGCAGGACCACAATCTTTTATCGATTGTGGAAGGGTTACATCTCTACATCGACCCAGCCTATCCGCTGTTTGTTGCAACAGGCTTAATCCGGCCGCCGCGTGCAGCAATCCGGGTGTCGGATGTGGGAAATGTTCTGGTGCAGGACGGCAAAGCAACGATCGCTGTAGGGGACGAGACCTATCTCGCCGCAATGCTCAAGATGCTGTGGAACAAGCTCGGGCATGACAATGTGGACCAGCCTGACCGGTTCACGGTGATCATCAGTAATGTAGAGATCCCCAAAAATCTTGAGAACTGGATTGTGATCGATCCGGCAGAGTCGCTCTATAAGGATCTGATCTATGCAATTCAGGTGATCGCACCAGAAGGTTTCAAGGTTCGGCGCGAGAACTACGGCTCTGACCGGTTTTCCTATGCGGCGAGCGAGAACACGCTTCCGTCTGATGTGGTGGAGCAGATTATTTTTGACCGGTTCAAAATTATGGAGGAGGAGCTGCGATGATTCTTGTTCCGGTTACGTATAAGGGCGGTGTTTACCGGCTTGATGAGATCATCGATTACATCGAGGATTTGGGCGGCTATATTGTGCAGCGGCATAATATTGCAAACGAGGTAATTCTTCAGGTTCTGATGCCGCAGGAGGATATTGAGGGGCTGAAGGAGTTTTCTCATCCGCTTGCAGGCGAGGTTATGGCATCGCCGTTGGTGGGAACTGAGATTGCAGTGGTGATTCCCAGTCTTGAGATTCACCACCTGCCGCATTCGGCGTGTGATGTTGCTGAGTATCTGCGCAGCCACGGGTCGAAGTCAAATATTCTTGGAATGGCGAGAGGGTTTGGCAAGCGGATTTCGCAGATGAATGATGAGGAGCGGGATCTGATCAACGAGCATGATATGGCGATTTATGTGCTGGGGAATTTTGCGTCCTGTATTGAGAAGAAGTTCCCGAAACTCCGCCGCGGGGTTACGGTGCCGATTATTTTGACCGGCGGTCCGTCCCGCGAGACTCTGGAGAAGCAGACCGATCCTCCGGTTGAGGGGTATGTGGGCGGTCTTGGACGGTTTATGCACCGGACGCAGACGGAGGCTGATATTCACCGTCTGGATGTGGTGATTGAGGAGGTGGAGCGGGTGATTGAGCAGCGGCGGGCTGAGTTGTCGCATGATCCGCTGTCGGTGTCGCCTGCAAGGATTCAGGATATGATTAAGCAGGAGATCCCAGAGATTGAGGAGGTCTACTCGCCGTCGCCGATTGCGGTGCAGCTGACCGGCCTTCGGGTGAAACTGGCTTACAAAGACTATGCGCAGCGGATTCGTGATCTCGTTATTGAAGATGATGTGAAAATCGGGGATGTGGCGGATGTTCTGCCGTCTCGGATGCGGAATTATATTTTGATTCGGATCCGACCGCTGTCGGAGACAAATATTGTGGTGTGAGTATTATGGTAGATTTTGATCTGGATTTTCATGAGGCGATCCGTGAGGTTGAGGAGCGGGGCGCAAAGGAGACGGCGGCTGACTGGCTGAATCGGGTTGAGAGTGAGTACGGTGCGGTTCCGCTGATTTATACGAAGTTGGCGAGTTCACCTGAGGCGCTGATTTCACATCTGTTGTATAAGAATGCGGTGAATCAGATGAGTTCGCTGGAGCCGCGGGTGATTGAGCTGATCAGTCTCGCGGTTGCATCAGCACTCCGCTGCGATCACTGTACTGCGTATCATATGCAGGTGGCAAAGAAGATGGGGATCTCGAAGGAGGAGATTTTAGAGGCGGTGCTGGTTGCAGGCCTTCTTGCGAATTCGTCGGTGCTGGCAAATGCGTATCGTGTTATGCCTGAGACGCCAAAAGAGCCGTGCGGGGCTGGGTGTTCGATTGTGGGAGTTCCTGCGAAGAAGGAGTAATGTATTTTTTTGAAACGCGAAGGACGCGAAGTAATTTTTAACTATTTTTTCAGAAAAAAGAAACTAAATCATTTTGTGGTATCACATCCAGAAGACGACAAGAGTGCACAGCGATCAAAGCCAACACGAAGAGATTCACACTGATCGGCACATAGGGGATCAGTGTGAATCTGTCGGATTTTATACAGCGCTCTTAGTGATAGAGCCGGATGTTTCGGGTGACACGATCTTCTTTTATGTCCCAGCGGTTGCTGTGTTCTTTGTCAAGATACCAGTCAGCTGTTCTGAGAAGTTCGGGTAATTTTTTCGGGTCGATTTTTTTTCCATGCCAGATTCTGATGCGATATTGTTCGATACCTTCTGTAGTGCGAACGAGGAAAATTACGGTGTGACGGAGGAAAAGGATCAGGAACAGGAACAGGAGAAGGAGCAGCAGCAGTAGTAAGGGGAGAATGAAGAGCATTCCGTTATTTTCGGTACCGGATTTGCTGCCGTCATCAATTTCAATCGGCGGTGAGATGGTGGGTTGCATGATTGTTGGTGCGGCGGTGGGCTGCATGGTTGTTGCCGGAGGCTCTGTTGTCGGTTCTGCTGGCAAGACTGCAACCGGAGTTGTGGTGCTGATCCATTGTGCATACAGCGTCATGTCGCCGGGCACGGCGTCCTCGCTGAATATCCAGAGAATCGTGCACTCTTCATTCTTGTACCAGCCGGCAAAGTTGTAACCGTTCCGGTCCGGGTCCGCTGGTTTTGGGACGCGGTCGCCGTAGGAAAGGCCGGTCGCAGGCGGTACAAAGCTGCCGCCCCGGGAGTCGAAGAGCACACGGAATGCGTTCTCCATGTTGCCGTCAGAGGGAGGGAGAGTCGGTACTGGAGAGGGAGGGGAGGGAGGAGACGGAGGCGATGGCGGGGTTGGAGGGAAGTATGGTTTGAGATAGGAGGCATCAAAGTCCGGGTCGGATGTCTGCCAGTTTAGAATCGGAAGCTCATAGATTGGATTTGTACTCATGATCCAGTTGGCGCTAAACGTTCCGCTTGAGAAGGTGCTGCTGAAGAAGGGTTCCTTGCCCCACAGAGTTATATTTTCGACATTGGTTCCATTTTTATCAGCTCCATCGGTGAAAAGGAATAGATTGCCGCCATTGATTGTGCCGTTTACGCCTGACCATCCGTAGGAGCCGGCAGGATTGCCGTTGCCTGCAACCCGCCCGATGTTTGAACCTGAACTGATGGTCACCCGTTCGTTGAGTGCGATTGAGTTTTCAATGGTGCCTGAGTACAGATATCCGACAACACCGCCGGCAGAGATGGTGGTGGAGCCGGTCGAAGTTACGTTGCCTGTTGCATAGCTATCGCTGATGCTACCACTCTCCAGACTCCCGGCAACACCGCCGGCATATGAGCTGGCGGCATCCGCACTCACACTGCTGGTTGCATAGCTGTTGCTGATGTTGCTGCTGCCGGTGCTGCTGCTGCTCAGACGCCCGACAACACCGCCGGCATGAGATTCGGCGATACCGGTTGCAGTTACGCTGCCGGTTGCATAGCTGCTGATGATGTTGCTGCTGCTACTGCTGCTTGTCAGATGTCCGACAACACCGCCGGCATACGATTTGTTTGCATTGTTTGCAGTTACGCTGCCGGTAGCATAGCTGCCGATGATAGTACTACCTGGATTCAGACATCCAGAAACACCGCCGGCATGAGAGTAGGACGAGGCAAGGCCGGTGGCACTTGCGGTTACACTGCCTGTTGCATAGCTGTTGCTGATATGACCAGAATTCAGATTGCCGGCAACACCACCAGCATACGAGTAATTGGTACCGGTTGCAGTTACATCACCATTTTTATGATAACTATCACTGATTTTGGCACCGCCCATCAGATATCCGGCAACACCGCCGGCAGACGAGGTGGCGGCACCGGTTGCAGATACATCACCGGTTTCATGATAGCTGCCGGTGATCGTGCCGGCACCGCTATTCAGATACCCGATAACACCGCCGGCATACGAGTTGGTGGCACCAGTACCGGCGGCAGCTACACTGCCGGTGGCATAACAGTTGGTGATTTTTTCGTTGCCCATCATATGCCCGGCAACACCGCCAGCATACAAGGCGCCGGTGCCAGTAGCAGTTACGCTGCCGGTCGCATAGCTGGTACTGATGTTGCCAAAGCTGGCCGTCACAGATCCGGCAACACCACCAGCATACGAGGTGGTGCCGTCAGCACGTACGTTGCCGGTTGCATAGCTACCACTGATGCTGCTGGTGCCGCCTGTCATATGCCCGGTTACACCACCGGCGTACGAGTCGGTCGAACCGACCGCAGTTACACTGCCGGTTGCATAGCTGTCACTGATATTGTTGGTGGTACCTATCATAATTCCTGCAACACCGCCGGCATACAAAGTACCGGTGCCGGTAGCAGTTACACTGCAAATTGTAGAACTACTGCTAATGTCCCCAGAACTCAGATATCCGACAACGCCACCGGCATAAACCTGATGGGTGGGAGCACCAGTCACATTTACGCTACCGGCTACATAGCAGTTGGTGATGGTGCCTGTAAGTGACCCGGCAACACCACCAGCATAAGAGGCGAGCGTGCCGGTGCCGGTTACATTTACCACGGCATTATTCAGATGCACATTTTTGATCGTACCGCCGTCCACATATCCAAAAAGTCCGCCGTACAAACCGGTACCACTAATGTCAACGTTCATGTTGGAAATGGTGATATTGGCTCCATCGAAGGTGCCTTTAAATCTATTGCTGGAATTCCCAATCGGTTTCCAGTAGTGTGCGGAGAGATTGTACGCATCCGCGGACTCGTTCGTCAGTTTGAAAAATTTTCCGGAAAAAGACTCACCACCAAGAGTGCGGACTGCAACACCGGCAAGTTGCGATGTATTGTTGATCAGATAAGGATCGTTTTCGGCGCCGGTACCGGACCATGAGGTATCATAATAACTGGGATCATCAGTCCAGTTATCATTGCTTAGTGGTACTGCACTTACAGCTCCAACCATCAACAAACACAGAAACAAAAAAACAAAAGAGATACACAACAGACGGTTTGATCCGCCAAAATTATTCGAAAACAATGACACAGGCACAACAGCCGCTGCTCTATTATTGGGACTTCTTTTCCCGTAGGTACGTGACGACATATAATTCCTCCGAGGGGGATGAAATTTTGCCCAAACAGCAACAACACATCACAAAATCACACCAATTACCCTCAGACAATGAGTATGTGGTTGGCGACATATAATGAATGTTTCCCTAAAATTATATGAAAAAACAGTCCACATTACCCAATAATACTGAATATAATTACCATAAAAAACACCATTTACGCCTTCAATACTCCAACTGACCAGTATTACGCGAGTATTTCTAAAAAAATATATTCGTGAAAATTGTGCGCGAACCGTCCCGCATCAATTCTGTGGAGTTTACCGCCTTCGGCGGTAAACTCCACAGAATTAAACCAGCTCGGCTCCCCTGTAATCAATCCCTTCTTCTCATCAGAACACCGGCCGCAACCAGCCCGGCAAGCACACCGAACACCGGACTTGGCGCCTCGGTCATGGCCGGCTGAATGCCACCATCCGACTCAACCGCGGGATGCGCCGTGCTCTGGGTTGCGGACGCGGTCGCCGCCGGCACCGCCGTTATCTGCGTGGTTGCGGTCTGTGTGACTGCCGCTCCCATGACTGCGGCTGGTGTGGCGGGCATCCAGTACGCATACAGTTCCATGTCGCCGGGCACCGCGTCCTCGTTGAAAATCCAGGGAATGGTGAATGCCTCATCCCTGTACCAGCCGACAAAGGAGTAACCGGTCCGCTCAGGATCCGCAGGCCTTGCGATGCGGTCGCCGTAGGAGAGATCAGTTGCAGGGAGCACTGTGTTGCCGCCGACGGAGTTGAAGAGCACGCGGAATGCGTTCTCCGTGTTGCCGTCCCCTGAAGAGAAAACCGGAGAGGATGTGGGGGTGGGGGTGATAGGACTCGGCGGTGTGTCTTTGAAGTTCGCCGTGATGTTGACGTCATTATCCGGCATGGTGAAGGTTGTGCTTGAAGCGTTTATGTCATCAAAACTGCCGCCATGATCACTCGTCCAGTTGAAAAATATTTTGCCGGACGGAATAGTGGCGGTGATGTTGACGATTTCGCCGGAAAGGTAGTAACCTGTTCCATTACCACCGGTAACGGTGAGTTTTGGCTTGGTAGCAAGTATCAGTGCAGGCTGTGATCCTGAAGTGGAATGCTTCAGCATTTTGTCTTCAAGCGAAAGGGTGAAGAAATTTTCATAGTCTTGTGATGCGCCCGTAAACAGATGCACAATGATGGTCCCGTCAGCCGTGTCGACAGGAGTGATGTTTGCAACTCCGGCGTCACCCGTGAGATCTGAAGTGACGTTGATGATTGTGCCGGCAGTGAGGTAGGTACTGTTTGGTCCGATTTTTGCCGTGTCATTCATCGAAAATTTGGAACTGATACCACCCAGATACAATTCGCCGCCGTTACTCCCACTATTGCCGGAGATCGTGCCGCCGTTCATAATGAAATTGCCACTTCTGACGCAAACGCCGCCGCCATCTCGATTCGCGAGATTGCCGGAAATCGCGCCATCAGCCATAATGAAATTGCCGCTCCAGACGTAAACACCGCCGCCATAACTATTCGCGGTGTTGTTGCAGATGGTGCTACCACCGCTCATAGTGAAACTGCCGCTATTGATGTAAACGCCGCCGCCGCGATTACTCACGGTGTTGTTGCAGATGGTGCTACCACCGCTCATAGTGAAACTGCCGCTATTGATGTAAACGCCGCCGCCATAATTATTCGCCACGGTGTTGCCGGAGATCGTGCCGCCACTCATACTGAAACTGCCGCTATTGATGTAAACGCCGCCGCCGTATAGATTCGCGGTGTTGTTGCAGATGGTACCACCGTTCAGAGTGAAATTACCGCCATCGACGAAAACGCCGCCGCCATCATCCGCGGTGTTGTTGCAGATGGTGCCGCCGTTCAGAGTGGAATTGCCGTCGGAAACGAAAACACCGCCGCCGTATAGATTCGCGGTGTTGTTGCAGATGGTACCACCGTTCAGAGTGAAATTACCGCCATCGACGAAAACGCCGCCCCCGCCACTACTCGCGAGGTTGCCAGAGATCGCGCCGTCAGCCATAATGAAATTGCCGCCGACATTGACGTAAACGCCGCCGCCATCATTCGTCACGGTGTTGTTGCAGATGGTGCCGCCGTTCAGAGTGAAATTGCCGCCATCGACGAAAACACCACCACCGTTATTCGAACCAGCCAGACCCTCACCGTCAAGAGTGAGATTGCCATTCAGAGTGAGGTTTCCATTGTTTTCAACCGAAAAGAAGGTATGCCCGTCGCTGCGGTTGAGGGTGTGGAAACCTCCGGTAATGATGACATCATAGGTGATCGAAATATTCTCCGTGAAATGAATGGGGGCGGTGATCGTGATCGTAGAATTTTTGTTCTCAATTGCGTCTTTCAATTCGTCAAAATTCGAAACAGACGCCTCCCCCGCCGCAGCCACAGGCACGGTAAACAACACACAAACAAGCAAAATAGCAACAGTAATAATCCACAAACAGTTTGATCCGTCCGACATTTTTGAAAACAATGACACAGGCATACCAGCCCTTGCCCATATATTGGGACTTCTTTTTTTGCATACACCAAACAACATAGAACTCCTCCTAAGGCAGATAGAATTTTTATGCAAGACAGCCAGGCATCACAAAATCATATCATTTATCCTTGAGATAATGAGTATGTAGTTGGCGGCATGTAATGAAGGTTTCGCCAAAATTTATCAGAGAAATAGATTAAGTAACTCAATAATTCAGAATGAAAAGATCATTGAAAACATCAATTACGCCCCCAATACCCAAACTCCCGAGTATATCGTCAGTATTTCTAAAATAATATATCGGAAAATGTATGCGCCCTAACCGGTCTGCGATACCACAAAAAAATTTGGTGAGTTTCTGACCCGGAGTTCCGCGGTGTGAAATAGCATAAGGAAAATGGATTCTCTGTGGTTGCTCCAAGCGCGTCTAAGGACAAAAAAAATCCCAAACAATGAAAATCGCATCGCATGCCTTCGGTCTGCTCGGCTCCCCTGCAAGCAGGGTCTCGTAATCACAAGAAAATCAAAGGGAGTGAGAAAAAACTCAATCCCTTCTTCTCATCAGAACACCGGCCGCAACCAGCCCGGCAAGCACACCGAACACCGGACTTGGCGCCTCGGTCATGGCCGGCTGAATGCCACCATCCGACTCAGCCGCGGGATGCGCCGTGCTCTGGGTTGCGGACGCGGTCGCCGCCGGCACCGTCGTTATCTGGGTGGTTGCGGTCTGTGTGACTGCCGCCCCCATGACTGCGGCTGGTTTGGCGGGCATCCAGTACGCATACAGTTCCATGTCGCCGGGCACCGCGTCCTCGTTGAAAATCCAGGGAATGGTGAATGCCTCATCCCTGTACCAGCCGACAAAGGAGTAACCGGTCCGCTCAGGATCCGCAGGCCTTGCAATGCGGTCGCCGTAGGAGAGATCAGTTGCAGGGGGCACTGTGTTGCCGCCGACAGAGTTGAAGAGCACGCGGAATGCGTTCTCCGTGTTGCCGTCCCCTGAAGAGAAAACCGGAGAGGACGTGGGAGTGATAGGACTCGGCGGTTTGTCTTTGAAGTTCGCCGTGATGTTGACATCATTGTCCGGCATGGTGAAGGTTGTGCTTGAAGCGTTTATGTCATCAAAACTGCCGCCATGATCACTCGTCCAGTTGAAAAATATTTTGCCGGACGGAATAGTGGCGGTGATGTTGACGATTTCGCCGGAAAGGTAGTAGCCAGTTCCATTGCCACCGGTAACGATGAGTTTTGGCTTGGTAGCAAGTATCAGTGCAGGCTGTGATCCTGAAGTGGAATGCTTCAGCATTTTGTCTTCAAGCGAAAGGGTGAAGAAATTTTCATAGTCTTGTGATGCGCCCGTAAACAGATGCACAATGATGGTCCCGTCAGCCGTGTCGACAGGAGTGATGTTTGCAACTCCGGCGCCACTCATGAGGGGGGATGTAACGTTGATGGTTGTGCCGGTATTGAGGTAGGTACTGTTTGGTCCGATTTTTGCCGTGTCATTCATCGAAAATTTGGAACTGCTGCCAAACAGATACAATTCGCCGCCATTACCCCCACTGTTGCCGGAGACAGTGCTGCTACCGCTCATAATGAAATTGCCGTCAATGACGTAAACGCCGCCGCCGACATCATTCGCGGTGTTGTCGGAGATGGTGGTGGTGCCAATCATACTGAAATTGCCGCCGTAGACATAAACGCCGCCACCGTGATAATCCGCGATGTTGCCGGAGATCGTGCCGTCAATCATACTGAAACTGCCGCCATTGACGTAAACGCCGCCGCCAGTATAGTTCGCAGTGTTGTTGGAGATGGTACCGCCGGTCATAGTGAAATTATCGCCATTGACGTAAACGCCGCCGCCATTATTCGCGGTGTTGTCAGAGATGGTGCCATCGTTCAAAGTGAAACTGCCACCGTTGGAGACGTAAGCGCCACCGCCATTATTCGCGATGTTATCGGAGATCATGCCGTCAATCATACTGAAATTACCTCTGTCGCAGACATAAACACCGCCGCCGACATCATTCGCTGTGTTGTCGGAGATCGCGCCGTCAGCCATAATGAAATTGCCGCCGACATTGACGTAAACGCCGCCGCCATAATCCGCGATGTTGCCGGAGAAAATCGTGCCGCCGCTTATAGTGAAATTGCCGCCGACATCGACATAAACGCCGCCGCCCCAATACGCGGTGTTGTTGCAGATGGTGCCGCCGGTCATAGTGAAATTGCCGCCAGAGACATACACGCCGCCGCCATTACTCAAACCAGCCAGATACTCACCGTCGAGAGTGAGATTGCCATTCAGAGTGAGGTTCCCCTTGTTTTCAACCGTGAAGAAGTTATGTGTGGCAGTGCGTGTGAGAGTCTGGGATTCACCGGTAATGATGACATCATAGACGATCGAAATATTCTCCGTGAATTCAATGGGGCCGGTGATCGTGATCACAGAAGAATTGTTCGCAATCGCGCTCTGCAATCCGGCAAAATTTGAGACCTCCTCAGGATCCCCCGCAGCCACAGGCACGGTAAACAACACACAAACAAGCAAAATAGCAACAGTAATAATCCACAAACAGTTTGATCCGTCCGACATTTTTGAAAACAATGACACAGGCATACCAGCCCTTGCCCATATATTGGGACTTCTTTTTTTGCATACACCAAACAACATAGAACTCCTCCTAAGGCAAATAGAATTTTTATGCAAGACAGCCGGGCATCACAAAATCATATCATTTACCCTTGAGATAATGAGTATGTAGTTGGCGGCATGTAATGAAGGTTTCGCCAAAATTTATCAGAGAAATAGATTAAGTAACTCAATAATTCAGAATGAAAAGATCATTGAAAACATCAATTACGCCCCCAATACCCAAACTCCCGAGTATATCGTCAGTATTTCTAAAATAATATATCGGAAAATGTATGCGCCCTAACCGGTCTGCGATACCACAAAAAATTTGGTGGGTTTCTGACCCGGAGTTCCGCGGTGTGAAATAGCATAAGGAAAATGGATTCTCTGTGCTTGGTTTCGTTTGGAGTAAACACGTGACACACGCCTTCGGTCTCGTTTGGAGTAACCACGGAACACACGGAACACACTGGAACGATGTTCGTGTGCTGCCACAAAAAGATTTAGTCGCTTTTTTTGGCTCATGTAGTTTCCTCCGTAAGTTATTTATTAAATAAATAATTGCAGTTTCTCATAATATGTCCTTGCACTCTATGCCAAAATACTTCATTTGGCGTTCTCATATCTCCATTTTCATCACCGAGACTTTGATGCGGCCTGATCTCATTGTACCAATGAATAAACTCCTCAAACGTCGGATATTTCGATCTGAACTGTTTGTACGTTCCAAACCACTCTCGACTTTTCCGTTGGTCTGTGGGTGTTTTACTCTGGCGAGGATGTGATTGATCTCCATCTCTCGACAAAATTTTTCAAATGCATGCTCCGCATTTCCCTGAGAATCCCTGGTATTCGCATAAAACTGCGTCCCATGATCGGTAATCACCTCACGAATTGGTACGATGTACTCGTATTTTTCATAGGCTTCGCGCAGCACTTGGATCGAGAACTCCGTTGTTGCTCGGTCAAATTCTCCTCCAGCAAGGATCATACGGCTCGCATCGTCCAAAACAACGCAAACCTGCTTGCCATTGTATTTACTCTGATGCCAATCCATATGGACGGCGGACAAGCTCTCGTCACGTTCGTAACGAATCCAAGCAGGGTGACGAAATCCTTTTTGCGGCTCATGGGAAGTCAAGTTTTCCTCCAGGAGGACACGATGGATCGCGCGTTCTCCAATCACTATTCCGAGGCGAGAACGAAAATACTTGTGCAGGCAACGACTCCCTACGCCAAGACGGTGTTTTTCCGCAATGATCAGAGAACGATGTTCGGGTGAGGGAATGATCGGAGGGCGACCTAAACGTTTCGGAGCAGGATATAATCCTGTTTTGCGATATGCTTGAACGAGTTGGTAAACTCGTTCGGTCGTAATCTGATACATTGCGGCCACCTGAACCACAGGGAAGTGCCAGTCAACCACCAGGGTGATGATTTGGATGATTTCATCTTGACTGAGGACCACGCGATAACCCTGCCGAGATGGGAGCAGAGAACTACTAAATCTTTTTGTGGCAGCACAAATTCCACGGAAAAAAATCGCATCTTTTCAATCTGCTCACTGTTTCGCAAAAATGCATGGAATATATTTTTCATGTTGAGAATAAAATAAATTATCTCAGGAATCTTTCCGTGCATTCTGTGGTTATTCCAAGTAAAACCACAATAAAAAAATCACTAAAAAAAGTTCAGAGGGAAAGTCTGACATCATTGCGTATCTGGGCAACCGAATTGCCGCCCACAAACACGCGAACAATGCCGCCGCTCTCTGACACGGTAACACCAACTGCCGGTGCCACCTTCGTAATCGCCGCAGTTGCCAGATGGCGGCCGCCAAGTCCGCTCTGCAGCTTCACATCACGACCGTCCGCATCAAGATACCGGCCTGAGGCTGCAATGACTCCGTTTTTGTCGAGGATGAACACACCGTCAAGCTGGGCAAACTCCTTGACGCTCTCCCAGTTTTCTTTTATTCTCACATCGCGGACCGATTCAGGATGACCCTCATATGGATTTAAGACACCCTGGTGCGACCAGCGTTTCAGCTCCTCGATATCGCCCATGATAAAGGCAGTACCGATCGCCCGTCCCTCGCGTCCCTCACGTGAGATCTCAAGAGCGAGGGACAGGACCGCATGCAGTGCATCAATATCTGCGATCTCTGCATACTGTTCGATATTGAACTGATCATTCGTGTCCTCGATGTCATAGATCAGGAGAGCATACGGAAACACCGCGACAAGCGTCCCGCTCTGGGCCTTGGTTAAAATCCGATATTGAACAACGGCATCGATGATATGGTTGGAACAGTAGTCAACCAGCGCCACCATGGTATGATCACGCAGAATTTCCGGCTGGATATCGCGAACCCAGACAACCGGAGTCTCAAGCACAACATCATTGTTTTTGTTCAAGAATGAAATAATTGCAAGAGCGTCCACAGTTCTCGCAAGCTCATCCGCTGCAAGAAGCAGTGTACGATCCTTTTCCTTCATATTACCTCCTTAACCAGCAGTGGAATCTCCGACGGACGGGTTGCAACAGGAATGCCGAGATCTTTCAATCGCTCAATCTTAGAGGCAGCGTCACTTTCACCACCCTCAACGATCGCTCCCGCATGACCCATGCGTTTCTCCTTCGGCGCAGAAATTCCGGCAATGTAGGCAACAACCGGCATCCCGAGACAGGCCGCACGTTTTGCTCCGCGAATCTCTAAGTTCCCGCCGACCTCGCCGATCAGAACCGTGGCACGGGTTTTACCGTCTGCAACGAACACATCCATCACATCCGAAAACGTCTGGCCGATGATCGGATCGCCGCCGATGCCGATGATGCCGGACTGGCCGAAACCTGCGAGCGACAACTCGGAGATCACTTCATACGTCAAAGTTCCACTGCGTGAAATTACACCAATATCGCCTTTGCGGCATAAATTGGTTGGGGTGATACCAAGTTTGCATTCCCCCGGAATCAGGAAGCCCGGACAGTTCGGACCGATAACCTTCGTGCCGCAGGTTCGTGCGTACGAAATTGCCCGCATCACGTCATGCACCGGAATGTGTTCGGTGATGACAACGACTGTTGGAATCCGTGCGTCAGCAGCCTCCATGATCGCATCCCCGCAGCCGCCTGCAGGAACGAAGATAACAGACGCACCGATATCATGGTGATCCATTGCGCTCCACACCGTGTTGTACACCGGAACGCCGTGAACCTGCTGACCGCCTTTTCCCGGAGTCATGCCGGCAACAACGCCGCGGCCGCCAACCTCTTTTGCGTACTGATTCATCAGATTGATGTGGAATGCACCCTGCGAACCGGTAGCGCCCTGCACCAGAATTTCCGTATCCTTGTCTGCATAGATCATTTGTTTGCCACCTCCACAGCAGCGCGGATCGCCTGATCCATGGTGTCAAGCATCAGGTATCCCTTCTCTTCAAGCAGCCGTCTGCCCTCGGCCTCATTGGTACCGGCAAGCCGGACGATGACCTGCTGGGGAACGCCTGCATCAATAATGCCGCGTGCAACCTCGTCACAGCGGGTGATGCCGCCAAGCAGGTTGACCACGATAACCTTCACGCCCGGCATGGACGCAACAAGACGGACCGCACGGGCAACACGTTCAAACCCTGCGCCGCCACCGACGTCAAGGAAGTTTGCGGCTTGACCGTTGTAGTGGGCGATGATATCAAGTGTCGCCATCGTGAGACCGGCGCCGTTACCGATCACACCGATGTCTCCGCCAAGCTCCACATACGAAAAGCCATGCTTCTCAGCCTCGGCTTCACGCGGGGTCAAGTCGCGGTTCTCGGAGATGCCCTGACGATCAAGGGCGTTGTCGTCAAGAACAATTTTCCCGTCTGCTGCAATGACTCCTTTGGGCGTCATGACCAGAGGATTGATCTCGGCAAGGATTGCATCGGTCTTGCAGTAGACATGGTAAAGCGCGTTGATGACCGGGCCGATGGATTTTGGTGCAGAGCCCAAAACATTTCGCATGATGAAGTCAGGGACATCGGTGAAGCAGGGGTCGATGAACGCACGGTGAAGTGCATCGGGCTGCTCTTTTGCAAGCGTCTCGATCTCAACACCGCCCTCTTCAGAGAAAAGGATGACCGGCATCTTGGCGGAACGGTCGATGGTGATGCTGAGATAGTATTCATGCTGGATCTCAAGCGCCTCTTCGACCAGAACGAGTTCGACCGGCAGGCCTTTGATGGTTTTGCCGAACAGTTCCTTTGCAACCTCGCTGATGTTTTCCTCGGTCGCAGGGAGAATGCCTCCTGCTTTGCCGCGGCCGCCGACATCCACCTGTGCTTTGAGCACGACTTTGTCTGCAACACGGGCCTGGGCACTTGTTGCTTCGCCGGCGCGGGTGATGAGTTCACTGTTCGGGACCGGTATGCCTGCGTCCCGGAAGATCTTTTTTGCTTCGTATTCGCGGAATTTCATGTTCTCTGTTCTCTTACCAGTTCCATGCCGATGGAAAGGGCTTTTTTGTTGTTTTCTTCGGTGCCTTTGGGAACGCTGTCAAGGACTGCGTGTTCAAGCGCTTCGTAGCTGATGATGCCTGTTGCTTCAAGGATGCCGCCAAGCATAACGACGTTGGCAAAGACCGGTTTTCCCAGTCTTGCCTTTGCCTCCGAGGTCGCGGGAACCTCGTAGCAGAGGCAGTCGGGGCGGCTGGTGACATAGCCAGGGTCAATGAGCATGACTGCATCCTTGGGTGCTGATGAGCCGTATTTTCTGTAGGCCTCTTCAGACATGATGGCATAGATGTGCGGATCGGTAACTTTTGGGTAATGGATCGGCTCATCAGAGATGATGACGGCTGATGCACTTGCGCCGCCGCGGGCTTCAGGGCCGTAGCTCTGGGTCTGCACAACGTATTTTCCGCCGTAGAGTGCGGCGGCACGTCCGAGGATGACTGCGGCGGTGATGATTCCCTGACCGCCGAGTCCGGAGAAGCGGATTTCATTTCTCATGGTCTGCCTCCGAGAACCGGATTGCTGCGCCTCACCAGCTCGCCGACAACGAACTTGCCTGGTTCAAGCGGGATGCCTGCTGCTTTGTTGCGGTCTGCTTTGTCTTTGAGGATCGAGTTTGCCCGAAGTGCATCAACCATCTGGGAGACCTGACGCATTTTGTTTTTGCTGCCGAACGAGGTCGGGCACTGGGTCATGACTTCGATGAAGGAGAGGCCCGGTGTTTCAATTCCTGCACGAATAGCCTGTGTGAGCTCCTTCACATGGTATGAGGTCCAGCGTGCGACATAGTTTGCGCCGGCAGCTTCTGCGACTGCACAGAGATCGAACGGCATTTCACGCATGCCGTACGGGGTTGTGGTGGAGATCGCACCGTATGGTGTGCAGGGGCTTCCCTGACCGCCGGTCATGCCGTAGATATTGTTGTTCATGCAGACAACCGTGAGGTCGATGTTTCTGCGGCAGGCATGAATGAAATGGTTGCCGCCGATTGCGGAGAGGTCGCCATCGCCAGTGAAGACGATGACGTCGTGATCAGGTTTCACCATCTTGACGCCGGTTGCAAACGGCAGAGCTCTGCCGTGTGTTGTGTGCAGGGAGTCGCTTGAGGTGTAGCCGGATGCACGTGATGAACAGCCGATGCCGGAGACGAAGGTTGTTTTGGTCCGGTCAAGGCCGAGTTCGTTGGTCGCACGAAGGGTGCAGTTGAGAATTGTTCCGTTGCCGCAGCCTGCACAGTAGATGTGGGGGAGCCGGTCCTGCCGGTACCATTCTTCGAGGGTCATAACACAACCTCCGTCACAGGAGCCTTCGCAGTCGCTGCAACGTCTGCGGCATGCTTGAGTTCTGCTACGGTGTGGAGCGCTCCGCCAAGTTTTGCGGCGGTGACGATCGGAACATTGGTGTGCATGCGGACCTCGCGTGCCATCTGGCCGAGATTCATCTCAGGAACCACGAACGCTTTGGCAGCCCCGAACTCGCCAAGTTTCGCGTCAGGGAACGGCCAGACGATTCTGAGGTTTAAGTGGCCGTAGATCCCTGGATAGTCTGCAAGAAGCTGCTGGACTGCACGGGTTGGTGCGCCGTAGCTGATGAAGACGATTTCAGCGTCAGGGTTTACGATGTCAACATCTGCGATCTCGTTTCTTGCATCCTCAATTTTTCGCACCATTCTGCGGACAACTTTTTCATGAAGGTCTGCGGAGTCGGTTGCCGGATATCCCCGCTCGTCATGGGTAAGTCCGGTTACGTGAACGCCGAGACCGCGACCGAATGTTCCAAAGCCGGGAACACCATCAGGCCCCGGTCTGAAGGGAAGCTCTCCTTCGAGAAGTTCGCGGCGTGGAGTAATCTCGACATCTGATCTGAGAATGACTTTTTCCCGCATGTGGCCGATGGTTTCATCGGTCATGAGAAAGACCGGGGTTCTGAACCGGTCGGCGAGGTTGAAGGCTTTGACGGTCAGGTCAAACATCTCCTGAACCGATGAAGGAGCAAGGGCGATGATGCTGTAGTCGCCGTGCGAGCCGAACCTTGCCTGCATCATGTCGCCCTGCGCTGCCATGGTGGGCTGGCCGGTGGAAGGGCCGCCGCGCTGAACGTTGACGACGACGCAAGGGGTTTCGGTCATTGCTGCATAGCCGATGTTTTCCATCATGAGGGAAAAGCCGGGCCCAGATGTTGCAGTCATGGTGCGTGCACCTGCCCATGCGCCGCCGATGATTGCGGCCATGCTGGCGAGTTCATCCTCCATCTGAATGAAGGTGCCGCCGATTTTGGGAAGGCGGACAGCCATTCGCTCAGCGACTTCGGTTGAAGGGGTTATAGGGTAGCCTGCGAAGAATCTGCATCCTGCGGCAATTGCTCCTTCGGCACATGCGGTGTTTCCGTTGAGGAACTCAGTTTTATCGGTCAATATTCAATCACCACTTTATGTGCTTCGTAGGGTTTTTCCTCGATCCATGCAATTGCCTGATCCGGACAGGTGAGCTGGCACATGCCGCAGAGCTGACGGCCGTAGATCTTCTGCAGCCGGCAGTTGGTGCAGCGCTCAGGCTGGTCAAGGGCGGGTATTACGTAGCCGCGGGGACCCGGGCGTTTTCCTTCCTGAAAAATCCGGTAGGGACACACCATGGTGCAGAGGTTGCAGCCTTTGCAGCGGTGTTCATCGATGACGAGCTTCATTAGATACTGCTTATATTATGCGTTTTGGAAAGGCTAAAAGTTCTCGTATGAGTACTTGAATATTGAGAGGGTATGTGAGTGGATAGCAGAGTGCACGCGCGAGAGTTTTTTGGAAAAAAAAGTGTCAGTGGAGTTGTGATATTTTGTGATGGATGGTTTTGGCATTCGTATTTTTTGGACTGGTCATTTCAAGTGAGATAATTTTCGAAGAACAGATTATTTTTGAATCCTTTGCATCACAGAGATGCAGACATTATCGCACTTACTACTGTTTAGGACAGTAATTATTTATCCAGCTGTATCCTATCCAGATACCATAAATTCCGACAGAACTTTTGCCGGATGTTTTGGATACAATGAAACAACATCGGAAAAATTCTGCCGTATCTCCGGTAATTGCAGTCATGCTGATACTTACGCTGACAGTAGTCATGGCCGGAGTCGTAGGGGTGGCAGTCCTATCGATCGGAAACCTGAACGGAATGCCAACGGCAGGTATTGTGATTGCAGAAAAAAACGATCTGGTTACTATCACCCATTATGCCGGAGATTCACTAAAGGACGGCACATACTCGGTGATTGTGGACGGGACTGATAAAACGAAGGAGTTCAGGGATGCAGGATCTGACGACGGCTACTTCGGGCCGGGAGATATTCTTTCATGGATAGTCAACAAAGATTCCCTCCGGCATATCGCAGTGGTGTACAATGGTGAGAAAGGATCATTCCTGCTTGCAGAAAAATGGTTTGAGGGTATCGCGGCTGAAGGCGACTTGAATGCCGCGTTTATCATGAGCTCTGAGACAGGTTTTTCCAGAAGTAACATGCCCTCACCACTGCAGGCCACAGCAGCTGAACTGACCGGAGGATACCCAATAACCGTTTCGTTCACGCCTGAGGAGACATCTCCGGACGCAGAGTACTGGTGGACATTTGGAAACGGCCAGACATTAGACACCAACAGCCCGAAATATACCTACGAGTCCAAAGGAGAGTACATCGTCACGCTGAAGGTTACCAACAAGACGAGTGGAAAATGGAGTAGCTCTTCACAGAAGATCAGCGTGCGGGAACCAGGGTTAACAGCAATGACATGGGTAAAGCGTGTTGGAGATACACCAAATAACACTGCTCCTGCTCAATCATTTTATTTCCGTGCTGATAGTCCGAGTGCAGGAGCTTTGCCCATCTGGGGATTTCAGGTTGGGACGAGAGATGCATTTGAGTTCAAACTGAAAACATTTGAAGGATCGGCGGATTATCTGCTAACCACATTTTCCCCGAAAAAAGATGTCTGGTATCATCTTGCCGGTACCAGCAATGGAAAACAGGGCATCTTTTATGTCAATGCCTCCGGAGAATTTATTCAGTACCCGGGAGGTGGGCTCGGCAACATTCGTCCAATATCAGGGAACCCAGAACTTACCGGCGACACATACAGGATATCTGGAGATAAATATCAGATAGACGAGTCATATGAACTCCATTTCCCTCTCTCACTGTCGGAAATATCCATCATATACAACTTACAAAAAGAGAGTCACGCGGGCATGTAATGCTGGATATCCATTTCAACCCAGTAATTGCCGTCAGCGAACCATGAAATACATTCACACAACCCAATCGTTTATCTTATCACCGTTGAACGGGAATAGATTAGATACAAAAGGGGGCCCCTCCCCCACGTGGTGAATACGCGAAATATGGTTGCAGACAACTATACCCCCGAGTCGGTCGCCGAAGCCGTCCGAAAATATGACGGAGTCAGACGCAAGCAGGCGATCGGCAGTCTGGTGCGATCACTTCACATCGACAACATCGACGTCGTCGCCTCCTACGGAGAGGATGCTGCCGTCATTCAGAACGGCAGAACGGCACTGCTGCTTGCCGCAGACGGCATCTGGAACAAACTCATGGAGGTGGACCCGTACTGGGCAGGATACTGCGCCATCCTTGTCAATGTTCATGACATCGCCGCAATGGGCGGTCGTCCGGTTGCCATGGTTGATGTACTCTCAGCCTCAGACGACGCTATCATGACAGAGGTCAGCCGCGGCATGCATGACGCCGCAGTCGCCTTTGATGTCCCCGTCGTCGGCGGACACCTGCATCCTGACGCACCCTACAATGTCATCGATGTATCCATCCTCGGCGTTGCCGAACTGGAAAATATCATCTACAGCAGCAAAGCCCAGCCGAATGACGCCATCATCGCAGCAATAGATCTCAAAGGCCGTATTCACCCCTCGGCACCCATGAACTGGGACTCGGTCACCATGAAAACATCCGATGTCCTCCGCTCCCAGATATCAGTCATGAAAGACCTCGGCGAACGCCACCTCCTCACCGCAGGAAAGGACATCTCAAACCCCGGCGTGATCGGAACCCTTGGTATGCTCATCGAATCCAGCGGTGTCGGCGCAGTTGTTGATCTTACCGCAATCCCAAGACCCGACCTTGATGCCCTTGGCATCACCTTTGAACAGTGGGTCCGCATGTATCCCGGCATGGGATTTATCATGACCGCAAACCGGTCAGATGTTGAAACAGTCTGCAAAAAATTCCGCAAAACCGGCATGGCAGCTCAGGTGATCGGGACAGTGACCAGCACCAAAAAATTTACCCTTGTGAAGGGAGAACAGGAAACTGTACTCTTCAACTTCTGTGAAGAAGGCATAACAAACATATGATCACCATCGGTATCGGATGCAGCAGTGACGCAGAAAAGGTTCTTTCAAGTGCGGAGCGGGTAGCAAACGACAAACTGCACATTCACTGCTACTGCGACGCTGAAACTGCCGCAGGGCGTGTTACAGGACCATTTGTCAAGCTGACCGCATGCAAGACACCGCATCAGCAGATTGTCGACGATCTAAACGCAGGAGTAATTGACGGAGCGGTTCGGGGAACACTTCCGGCAAACGATACGCTCAGGTATCTCAAAACCGCATGCAAAGTTACGCGGCTTGAACGCGTCGCACTTCTTGAAACAGCTGATCATCAGAAATTTTTCCTCGCACCGGTCGGAGTTGATGAAGGATGGACGGTTTCAGAGAAGGTATCTCTTGTTTCAGATGCACGCGAACTCGCACGTCACTTCGGAATCTCAGAGAAAACTGCCATCCTTTCCGGAGGTCGGCTCGGTGATATCGGCAGACACAAAATCGTTGACAAAACCATTCGTGACGCAGAGGAGGTCGCAAGACTTACCGGTGCACACCATGGAGAGATTCTCATCGAGGATGCGGTCAAAAACTGCGGTGTCATCATCGCCCCTGACGGTATCTCCGGCAACCTGATTTTTCGTACTCTGACCTTCCTTGGACACGGTATCGGGCATGGTGCGCCCGTAGTCAATATATCTCCCGTATTTGTGGACAGTTCGCGCGCATCGGCCGGATATGACGGATCACTTCGTCTTGCGGCAGCGCTCGCAGTCGGGAAAAAACAATAATTTTCACCCCATTTTGAAATTCAACCAATATTAATCGCCAATATCTTATATCGCCAATTATATGTGCACAAAATCAGATTCAATGCAAAATAACGTGCAGACAGCAAAAAAAAGTTGTTTCTTGAGATATATTTATATATTATTTTGAACTATTTTTTCATTGGTAATATTTATGGCAGACTTACCAAAAGCAGCAGTTGTCAGACTTGCAAAGAAAGCAGGTGCAGACCGTGTCGGTGAAGATGCAGCAGACGCACTTGTAGCAAAGGCAGAAGCATACATCGAAGAGATTGCAAAGCAGGCATTTGAACTTGCCCAGCATGCAGGTCGCAAGACCATTAAGGCAGAGGACATTGACCTCGCCACTAAAGAATAATACTGATTTTATCTAAAAATCAGGGGTGTGGAATTACTGCCTTTAGGGTGGTGTTCAGGATGACGGTATCCATTTGGATACCGCAATATATCCTTTCCTCAAAGACTTGTTTTACCATTTATTTGTTCGTGATCTGGTTTTGTGTAGTTAACCAAAGCCGAAAAAATCTGAACGATGCAACTCATCATCACGTAACTTCTAAAAAATTCGTCATGGCAGATCCTTTCATTTGTTTTGCAGAAGTTCACTGCTGAAAAATTTAAAAAAAATAGAATGGCGAAAAATTACGCCTTGTGCAGAACAATCAGACCTGAATCGCTGGTCAGCGTCTGGCCGTCGCTGGAAAGTTTGTAGGTTCCTGCGGAAAAGTGCTTGTCAGAACTCATAACCTTATACGTGTTGTCTGCCGTTTTTTCCCAGGTAAACATCGTTGTAGCTGCGGCAGGAGAGAGATCGGTGTGGAATGCGATGGAGCCTGTACCATCGTTCACGAACTGAACGGAAACATATACACCAAACACCGGCGTGGTCTCCCAGTTGCCGACGACCGGATCAGCACCGACACATCCGGCAACAGAGACCATTGCCAGTGCCACACAAAGCACTGCTGCAAGTAAAATCTTTTTCATAGTACATTACCTCTCAGTCACATCATATATTTTTTGTGAAATAACTAAGGAGAGAGATTGACAACTCGTCGTATGAGAGCATCCTTCATTGATGAATGGGACAGGGACCACCAAAGGCGCAAACAAAAACGAAACAATGCCCAACAAAAATTTGGTACATTCATCCATATTTTTCACAGGTTGGTGTAATAAGAAAAAAAGAAAAAAGATCAGAACAAGCGTCTGTGCCATTTTCTGATCTTCTGCAATGCAGAGTCCGTATACGGGGGATAGCGAAGGGCTGGGTCTGAAGATTTTTTCCTGTGAACCACAGTCTGCTTGCGGGAGAAGGTGTCTACTGAGTATTTTCCATGGTAGCAGCCCATACCGCTTGTGCCAACGCCGCCGAACGGTGCGTTGCCGTTTGCTGCCTGAATCATCACATCATTGATGCAGACACCACCGGAAGGATGGCGTGCAATCATCTGTTCGGCAAATGCCATGTCAGAGGTGAACAGATAGAGGGCAAGAGGAGTTGGCAGGAGCAGTTCGTTCAGATCAGATTTTGTCCTCCAGGTGATCACCGGAAGGATCGGGCCGAAGATCTCCTCATGGGTGATCGGATCACCAAAGGATGCAGACAAGATCACCGGCGTGAATCTGCGGTCGCCAGGATTGTGCATGCCGCACTGTTTGAGAATGCGTTCCGGATCGCAGTAACCGAGAAGCCGGTTGTATGATTCTGTTGTGATAATTTTTCCGTAGTCAGGACTCATGGCAGGATTTTCGCCATAGAATTTTTCAATCTCTTCGGCAATTTTATCGACAAGAATGTCGCGGATTGAGTCATGCACCAGAAGGTAGTCTGGGGCAACGCAGGTCTGGCCGGCATTAGCACACTTTCCCCAGGCGATGCGCCTTGCTGCTGCATCAAGATTTGCCGTTTCATCAACAATACAAGGATTTTTGCCGCCAAGTTCCAGTGTTACCGGCGTAAGATTTCTGGCTGCAGCCTCTGCAATAATTTTTCCGGTCGCAAGGCTGCCGGTGAAGAAAATGTAGTCATACGTGTCGTCAAGGTTCACTTCCCTGAAGACCGAGACCCATGAATCAGGGAAAACTTCGGAGAGGATGGTCTTCATGATCCGAAACGTTTCCGGCGCACGCCGTGAAGGTTTTGCGGCGACAACGTTGCCGCAGGCAACTGCAGCTGCGAGCGGCTGCATCAGGAGAAGGAAGGGATAGTTCCAGGGAGCGATAATGAGCACAAGTCCGTGCGGAACGGTACGCACCTCGGTAGTTGAAGAGAAGAGGAACAGCGGTGTTTTAACTTTTTCAGCCTTCGTCCACTTCCCGAGATTTTTTTCAAGAGTTGCAATCTCCTGCAGTACCGGCGCAATTTCAAAGGCATAGGCTTCAAATGCAGGTCTTCCAAGATCGGCTTCAAGCGCCCGCAGAATCTCAGGCTCGTGGCGTTCGATTGCCTGCCGAAGATGAGCAAGTGCGGTTTTTCGCGATGCGAGCGGGCGGGTCGAACCGCCGGCAAAGTAGCTTCGCATCTCATCAAGCGTCATTAGGTGAAAATAAGATCTGTTGGTATAAATCCTCTCTGTATGTGATGATTTTGCATCTTTGATCTCAGGTTGCCCACGGAAAATACTGCAACAGACCGCACGTTTAATACCGGTAAACACGATATGCATCGTAATGATAGCCCAACAACTTACGAAAATATCTATCGAGGGCTTTCGCTCGATCGAAAAGATCGACATACCACTTGACCGCATCAATCTGCTTATCGGACCGAACGGTTCGGGAAAAAGCAATGTCCTCAGCATCTTTGAACTCCTGCATGCCGTAACCTTAGGCAGACTCCAGAAGTTTGTCGAAGAGAACGGAGGTGCTGAGATACTCTTCCGCTATGGTACCGGCAGGACGGAAAAAGTCCGGATCACAGCAGAGTTCGGCGACAGTTTCTATGAGGTGGTGCTGACAGCAGACAAAGAGAACCACTGCAGGATCGAGAGCGAACAGCTGATACTTGCTGCAGGAGAGAAGACGCTGACCTTAAGATCCAGGGATACCTTGGAGACCGGTGTTTTCACCAGAGTGGATGAACATCCGTCATGTGAAAGTTTTCGTCTGCATCTTCAGAGCTGGACCATTTACCGGTTCAAACAGCGGTGCACCAATCATGACGATGACAAACTTGTGCGGTTCCTTCACATGCTGAAGACCACCGAGCCGGATCATTATGACAAAATTGTTGATACGGTTCGTCTCGTGTTTCCCCAGTTCGGCGACTTTGTGTTCAAAGAAAATGGAGATACACCATCCATATACTGGATGGACAAAAACTCAGAAGGCTACGCATTTCCTTTTAGCGCTCTTTCGGGAGGGACTGCACGATTCGTTGCCCTTGCAGTTCTTTTGATTCAGCCGTGTCCGCCGAAACTGATACTCATCGATGAGCCGGAACTTGGACTGCACCCGTTTGCCGTTGCGGCTCTGGCTGATCTGATCAAGTTCGCCGGAGAAAAATCCCAGCTCATCGTCTCCACTCAGTCGGTTCAGCTTCTCAATGCATTTGATCCGGAGACCGAGGATGCGGAAGGGTGCAGCATTCTTATCGTGGAAAATCATAACGGCGCAACAACCCTGACCCTGACAACGCCGGAGAGTCTTGCGGACTGGATCGAGGAGTACAGCATCGGAGAGCTGTGGCAGATGAATATACTTGGAGGCAATCCGTGACGCTTCTCCTGAAGATACATGTCGAAGGATTCACCGAAGCCTCATTTGCGGCACATATTCTCCGACCGTATCTGGAAGGACTTGGATGCAGCATAACTGTTGTCATCAACAAAACCAGCAATGCCCATGGTGTTGCCCATCGCGGAGGACTGAGCCATTATGAACAGTTTCGCATCAATACCCGCCGGCTTCTCAAAAACAAAAATGCCGTGGTGACCACGATGATCGATTACTACGGACTGCCGGCTGATTTTCCCGGCATGGGAAACATCAGCGACTATCCTACTTCGTATGAGCGGGTCAGATACTTGGAGCGGATGCTGGATGAAAACATCAGCGGAGAGGACGTCCCTGATGACAACTTCATTCCCTACATTCAGCTTCATGAGTTTGAAGCGCTCCTGTTCTCCGACATTGCTGCAATTGATAAAGTGCTCTCGGTCGGCAGGAGTTCTCACTGCAAAGAGCTTAGAGAGATCCGCAGAAACTTTGAACCCGAAGAGATCAATACGAGTCCTGAAAGTGCGCCATCAAAGCGGCTGAAACGATTGTATCCGAGGTACTCAAAAACGGTTGAAGGAATTTTAATCGCAGAAAAGATCGGGCTCGCAGACATTCGCAGGCAATGTCCTCACTTCAACGAATGGCTCACCGAAGTCGAGCGGGTCGTTGCGATCAAGGGCGTATGTGCTGTGGATCATGTGTGATGATATAAACGCGAATCGCACGCCATTCCGTCGTGCTCACTGCTTCGCAGAATAGCGCGAATAAAAATCGCCAATGGCGACTTTCAAAAAAAGAAATTGATCGTGATTTTATCTAAAAATAAGTAACTTAGTATTTCCCTAAAAATCGCCATTGGCGATTTTTTATTCTGCGAAGCAGTGAGCACGACGAAACGGCGTGCGATTCGCGCTATTCGCGTTTCAAAAATTAAAAAAAAATTATGCTGATTTCGTCGGGTCAACCCGGCGGACCATCAGCTTCACGTCGCCGGTACCGAGCAGAATCGGCTGACCGACGATGACGTTCTCGGTAACACCGGACAGCTCATCGAACTCGTGAGCGACCGCGGCATCCAGCAAGTGATTGACCGTCACCTCAAAAGATGCACGGGAAAGGACCGACTCCTTCTCACCGGCAATACCGTGACGACCGATCTGTTTGACCTCGCCGTCCATGCACATAATATCTGCAACCAGCATGATGTGACGGAGATCGACCGAGATACCCTGTTCCTTCAGCGTCGAGAACGCTTCATAGATGATAGCAGACCGTGCCGCTTCAATACCCAGAGTTCCGGCAATCTCAGCGATGTTGTTGGTCCTTGTTCTGGTGCAGTCAACACCATCGATCTCAAAGACATCCTTTAAGTTGGAGCCTTCCGTGTGGAGAATGTACTCATCATTCTCCTTTCTGACCACAACACGGCGGATATCATCAATACCCTGCACGATTACCTGACGAACATGCTCTGCCAGCTGGAACAGGTTCTGGTATGACTCCTCGTTCTTTGGCAGGAACCGGAGAATACCATCCTTGTCATCGATCTCGACCTCAAAGTCACGGTAGTGGCGCTTGTCCTTGATCTTCTGCGGGGCACGCTCCAAAATCTCGGCAACCGAGATCTTTCTCTTCTTGCACACCTCGCGGTTGATCTGTACAACCACACACATATCAGCAATATCAGTCTCGATATCGCCGAACTCGTGAAGTGGAGCTGCCTCAATCTTCCAGGACACTTCACGTGCCTTGTCACGGTCCTCGCGATAGCCTTCCTCAAGGAAGATCGTCATGGTCGGCGTGGACGGCTCTTTTCGTGCGTCCATGATCTCGATAAGACGCGGCAGACCTAACGTAACGTTAATTTCAGCGACACCGGCGTAGTGGAAGGTACGCATCGTCATCTGAGTGCCGGGCTCACCAATCGAGTGGGCTGCATTGATTCCCACAGCTTCGCACGGCTGCACACGTGTGCGGTTGTACTCCTGATTGATACGCGAAACGATCTCCTCAAACTGTTCATCAGTCACATCACGTCCGGAGTCATTTTTGGCGATCAGAATCTTGGTAAGCTCAGTTGTGGTAGAGACCGGCATGTCCTCGTCAACCAGACGGCGGACACGGCTCTTCAGCCGGTCAAGGTTGACTAACTCCATCTCCTCAGGGGTCTTACCCTCAAGCCAGATGCGGATCTGATCAAACAGAGTCTTTGGCAGATTCCACTCGCGCAGCATCTTTGCAACACTGCTCTCAGGAACCTCGATCTCGGAAGCAGCTTTCTTTCCTTTTTTGGATCTTGACTTTGCCTCGTCGTCCTCATCCTCAAACTCATCGGTTTCTTCGACGATCTCTTCAATAACCTCGATCTCCTCGACCGGCTCAGGGATGCCTGCCTCGTACTGACTGATCACTGCGTCCTCAAGGGAGTCGCCGAACCGGTCTTCATTTTCCTCGACCGGTTCCATCGGGATGTCTTCATCGATAAAGGTCGGTGCAGGGAATGCAGCCGGCTCTTCTGCCTTCTTTCTTGGCGCCATTTTACACTGCCTCCTTTAACACTGACTCGGCGATACCTTTCACATCGACCGGCAGACCGGATGCGGACTTTGCCGGATCGGTTCCATCCTCACCATACTTGAACTGAATGATCTTGCCTCCGGTACTGCGGACAGTTCCATCGTACGCGACCTTCAGATCCTGCAGAGCGTTGATCATACGGCGCTGCAGGTAACCGGACTGGGATGTACGGACTGCAGTATCCACAAGACCTTCACGACCTCCGATTGCATGGAAGAAGAACTCGGTCGGGGTTAAACCTGACTTGTAGGAGTTGCGGACGAATCCGTGTGCGTCTGATCCCTTGTCGCCGCGCTTGAAGTGCGGCAGGGTGCGGTCCTCGTAACCACGAACGATACGCTCACCACGCACTGCCTGCTGACCGATACAACCTGCCATCTGTGCCATGTTCAGCATGGAACCACGGGCACCGGATACTGCCATTACCACTGCAGAGTTTTCAAAACCTAAGTGGCGGGATGCAATTTCTCCGGTACGGTCACGGGCCTTACCGAGCTCCTTCATCACCTGCATTTCAAGCGTCTCTTCCTGGGTTCTTCCCGGCATCGGCTCAAGATGTCCCTGTTCGTAGATGCTGATACGCTGGGCCACGTCGGATTCTGCCTTGTCAAGCACATCACGGATCTGTTTGTACTCCTCTTTACCGAGATCGGTATCGTTGATACCGTACGAGAAACCGTTGATCATGATTGCACGAATCGAGAGCTTCGTTAAGTCGTCAATGTACTCACGGGCACGCTTCATGCCGTGCAGGCGGATGATACGGTTCAGAATTGCACCGTCCATTGCTCCGACAGACTTTTTGTCAATCGTTCCGGTAAGCAGCTGACCGTCCACGATTCTGACGTATGCGTCATGCGGACAGTGGGTGTCCTTCGTACACGGGTCACAGTTACGGCAACAGGTTGCCTTGTAGAACATATTGACATCAGTTGGCAGAATCATTGAGAATGCCTGCTTGTTGCTCCAGTACGGGGTTCCGTCCTCGCCGATCATGCCAGGCTCAGGAAGGTGCTCCATTGGAGTGTACTTCAGGAGATAGAGGAACTGGGATTTGGTGTACCACTTCATCTGATTGGTGAGGAGGAAGATACCGGAGATGTGGTCGTGAAGACCGCCGATGATCGGACCGCCGAATCTTGGTGAGAGAATGTTTTCCTGAACCGCAACGAGAAGCTCTGCTTCCGCACGCGCCTCTTCGGTCTGCGGGACGTGCAGGTTCATTTCATCACCATCAAAGTCTGCGTTGTACGGGGGACACACAGCCGGGTTTAAGCGGAATGTTCTGCCGTTCATCACTTTGATGTGATGGGACATGATGGACATTCTGTGCAGAGACGGCTGACGGTTGAAGAGAACGATATCGCCGTCACGAAGCTGGCGGTCAATCTTCCATCCAGGCTCAATCATCTCTGCGACGGTGTCACAGTTGCCTTCGACTCCTGAGATCAAACGAATACGTCTGCCGTCAGGACGGTTAACATAGTTTGCACCGCAGGGGTCACGAAGGGTCGGGCGGTTTGGACCGATCCGGATCATGGACCTGATGTCTTCGATGTTCTGTTTGGTTACGCGGACCGGAACAGACATCTCGTTTGCGATTGCCAAGGGGACACCGACCTCACCGATGGAGAGGTTCGGGTCAGGCGAGATAACCGTACGTGAGGAGAAGTTGACACGCTTACCGGACAGCGAACCGCGGAACCGGCCGTCCTTTCCTTTCAGTCTCTGGGAGAGCGTCTTTAAGGGACGTCCCGACCGGTGGCGGGCAGGCGGACATCCGGCAACTTCGTTGTCGAGGTATGTCGTGACATGGTACTGCAGAAGTTCCCACAGATCCTCAATAATGAGCTGCGGAGCACCTGCATCCTGATTTTCCTTGAACCGCTGATTGATTCTGATGATATCAACAAGCTTGTGGGTCAGGTCATCTTCAGACCGCTGACCGTTCTCAAGAATAATCGACGGACGGACCGTTACCGGCGGAACCGGAAGGACGGTAAGAATCGTCCATTCCGGCCGGGCAACGGTTGGGTCGATACCGAGAAGACGGAGGTCGTCGTCGGTGATCTTTTCCAGACGCTCGCGGATGTCAGCGGAGGTGAGTTTGTGCTCGGTCTTGTGAACCTTGCCGTCCTCACCGGTCTCGGTGACAACTTCTACGAAACTCGTCGGCTTCTCAAAGTTGATCTTGAACTGCTGGTCACCACAGTACGGGCAGACGCGCTCCTTTTTGATGTCCTTCTCACCGATGGTTTCGGCAGAGTAGGGATCGTCTTCCAGTGCACTGAACCGTTCGATCTCTTCTTTGTCAAGAAGGAGACGACCGCACTCACGGCAGGTCACACGCAGAAGTTTTCTGATGAGTCTCGTGTAGCCGACGTGAATGACCGGCTTTGCGAGATCAATGTGGCCGAAGTGGCCGGGACAGTCGCCCTGCTTCTGACCGCATGTTTTGCAGCGGAGACCCGGGTCGATGACACCGAGGCTCGGGTCCATCAGACCTTTCGGGTACGGGAATCCATCGTCGTCATAGGTGTCAGGCCAGATGACCTTGCAGACACTCATGTCGCGGATCGCTTTTGGGGAGAGCAGACCGAACTCAATCTTTCCGATTCTCTTTGGGCTGGTCATGTTACACCATATCCTCCAGTTTCAGTCTGGGCGCAATTCCCATACTCTTCATTTCATCAAGCAGCAGCTTGAATGCATAGCTCATCTCGACTTCGTAGATATCGGTCTCTGCACCGCAGGCAAGACAGCGGGTGGTCTTCTGCTTTGCATCATACATTGCAACCATTCCGCAGCGTGCGCAGACGTACTGCTTCACTGCGTCGGACTCGTCAAGCAGGCGTTCCTTTAAGGCCATTGCTGCTCCGTGTCCGATCATGACATCACGCTCCATTTCTCCGAAACGAAGACCTCCTTCACGGGCACGACCTTCGGTCGGCTGGCGGGTTAAAACCTGCACCGGACCGCGGGACCGTGCGTGCATTTTGGTGGATACCATGTGGTAGAGTTTCTGATAGTAGATGACGCCCATATAGATGTCAGCCTGGAATCTGCGGCCGGTGATACCGTCATACATGACTTCTCTGCCGGTGTGGGCAAATCCTGCCTGTGCAAGCTCGTGGCGGAGCAGCTGTTCACGGGTGATGGTGTCGTTGGTAACCTCTTTTCCGATCTGTTTGTCATTAAGCAGTCTCTTCTGTGCGAACGGACTGTCAAAGATCTGCTCAACCGGCTTTCTGCGGAACGAGGTTGCGTTTACGCGGGTACCCATGAGGGATCCGGTCTTGCCGCCGATCATCTCGAGCATATGGCCGATGGTCATACGCGACGGAACTGCATGCGGGTTGATGACAAGGTCAGGGGCAATGCCTGCTTCGGTGAAGGGCATGTTCTCCTGCGGAGTGATCAGACCGCAGACACCCTTCTGTCCGTGACGGGATGCGAACTTGTCGCCGATTTCAGGGACACGAAGGTCGCGGGTGCGGACCTTGACAAGGCGCGAGGAGTTCTCAGACTCGGTGACAATGACGGTGTCAACGATACCGGTCTCGTTGCTGCGCATGGTGATAGAGGTGTCGCGACGCTTTTCGACGGCAATGAGTTCACCGGTCGGTTCCTCAAGGAATCTCGGCGGCGAGGTCTTGCCGATCAGAACATCCTTTTCCATGACACGGGTTTCAGGATTGATGATACCGTCAGTGTCAAGGTTTGCGTAGGAGCCAGGTCCGTGGGAACCCTGAACATCATCTTCGGGGACTTCGATTCTGTCAACCTGTCCTCCCGGGTAGCGGCGCTCTTCTCCTTCATAGGTTCTGAAGAAGTGGGAACGGCCAAGGCCGCGCTCAACAGATGCCTTGTTGAAGATGAGTGCATCTTCAATGTTGTAGCCTTCGTAGGAGATGATAGCAACACAGAAGTTCTGTCCCTGCGGGCGGGTGTCAGAACCGATAAGCTCTGCTGCCTGGGTGTGGACCATGGGGACCTGGGCATAGTGAAGCATGTGGCCGCGGGTATCGGGGCGCAGTTTCATGTTTGCCTGGGCAAAGCCGAGAGCCTGCTTGATCATACCTGCACCCATGGTGACACGCGGAGATGCGTTGTGTTCCGGGAACGGAACGTGTGCTGCTCCGATACCAAGGATCAGAGACGGGTCGATCTCAAGGTGGGTGTGATCAGGGGTAAGGTCGTCTTCATAGACACCAATGTAGAGGTCGTCCTCTTCTTCTGCGTCGATGAACTCGATCTTTCCCTGGCTAACGAGACTCATGAACTCGTACTCGCCGCTGCGGACTCTCTCGATGTCATCAGGAGTGACGGCCGGCTGACCGTTCTCGACCACAATCAACGGGCGGCGTGCCCGTCCGCGATCGGTGTTGATGACGATTTCATTGCTGTAATCTTTGTAGGAGATGTTGACTTCGGTCGGAACCTGACCGTTCCGGCGCATCTGACGGAAGTTTCTGGTGAAACCAACTGCGTCGTCGACTTTGCCGAACAGAGCACCGTCAACGAACACTCTTGCCATTTTCTTTTCCATTTACTCACTCCGGATTGGTTCGATGTCCATGCCGCGGATAATGCGCATCATTTCTTCTTCGTCTTCGATTCCTTTGCTGATCTCAACAAGCTGGGCGAAGTTTTTGACCAGACCACAGTTTGGTCCTTCCGGTGTTTCGGATGGACAGATTCTTCCCCACTGGGTCGGGTGCAGATCACGGGCCTCGAAGTGAGGCTGGGATCTGGACAGCGGAGAGATGACACGGCGCAGGTGGGAGATGACGGACATGTGGTCGACACGGTCCATCAGCTGGGATACTCCGGTACGGCCGCCGACCCAGTTTCCGGTTGCAAGCGGGTGGATAAGCCGTTCGGTTAAGACGTCTGCACGAACAACCGTTCCAATCGCGAGCTCTCTGTGACGCATGCTGGCGCGTTCGAGCTGGTATTTGACGTCGCGCGTGAGTCTGTTGAGAGAGATACGGAAGAGATCTTCCATTAAGTCGCCGGCGAGTTTCAGGCGTTTGTTGGAGTAGTGGTCTTTGTCATCGATTCTCCTTTTGTTTAAGGCGAGATCGAAACAGGCTTCTGCCATTCTTCCAAGGAACTCAGCTTTTGCGACGCGGACGTCTTTTGCATAGACTTCGTAGCCTTCGTCTCCGGGTTTTAAGTGGGACGGGATGAGGTAGTTTAAGTGCGGTAAAAGATAGCTGTCGAGCACGAACTCGGCACGTTTTCTCTGATAGTCTTTGGTCTGGTTCGGCGCGAGCTTTTTACCGACGTACATGATTCCTTCCTCAGAGTTCGCACATTCGGACTCTTCGAGGTTCTGCATCATGTAGGTTAAGACGTCTTCCGAGCGTGACACGGCAGAGACAACGTCTTCATCGGTCTCAAGGCCTAATGCACGCATTAAGTCTGCGAATCTGAGGTGGCCGGCGACGGACGGGAAGCTGACGTCAAGCAGATTCTTTTTATTTTTCTCGACGACGACGAGTGCGCGGTAGCCGCGGAACTGAGAGAACACTTTGGATACATGGATCTGCTCGTTGTACCGCTCGGTGTACTCGGTCATGATCTTGTTTGAGGCAAGGTCCTCAAGGGTCATGAGTACGCGCTCAGTACCGTTGACGATGAAATATCCTCCGGGGTCACTTGGATCTTCGCCCTGTTCGGTTCTTTCTTCGGTCGTGAGTCCGCAGAGGTTGCAGACTTTGGATCCGATCATGACCGGAAGCTGACCAATGGTGGTCTCCTGCGGGTCGAAGACTTTTTCGCCCTGATGGAGTGTCATGGTGAGGACCATGGGTGCTGCGTAGGTTAGGTTACGCAGACGTGCTTCGGTCGGGTATAATTTGCTCTGTGATCCGTCCGCTTCACGGACGATCGGTTTTTCGACACGGATTTCTCCGAGTTCAACCCATACGGGTTCCTGATTCTTTCCCCGGTTTACGATCTCCGTCTCAACAAGGCGCTGTTCATTGACAACTTTCTGCAGGTTGTACTGCACGAAGTTGTTGAATGAGTCAAGCTGGTGACGGGCAACGTGTTCCTGGGAGAAGTAGGATCCGGAAAGTACGCTTCTATCAATCAAGTATATCCACTCTGGTTATTTTTTCGGCCGTCTGACCACGAGACGGTAGGAGGTAGCTTCACCTGCTGTCTGACTCTTGCGCGTGATGCGGATAACCATTCCCGGTTTTGCTCCGCATGCTTTGGCAGCAGGGTCATCATGATACATTTTTGGAAGGTGCTCTTCGGTGATGTCATAGTCGATAAGAAGTTGGGAGACCTCTTCCGGGGTCATGATCTGGTGATCGGGAACCATCTCATGGAGTAGTACGTTTAGTCGTGTCATAGAGCTCCTATTTAAGATCTGGGTAGATACGGATGTCTGTTGCTTGTGTTCAGAGTTCTCACCACATAAAAGTCTCAGAGTTTTTTTTTGTTGACGCTTTCAGGTTGTCCAACGGACGCGCCAATACACGCTGCCGAAAAGTAAATAGGGCGGTCTTGTGAATCCGACTTTCCTAAAAACCCATGGCGACGTGCAAGCGGGCCAGGAGGGAGTTGAACCCCCGACCTGCGGATTAAAAGTCCGACGATCTGCCTGACTGATCTACTGGCCCTTGTTGTCCTCTGGAAGGTAGCATCATTATTGGGATTGAAAAATATATATACATACCGATTGGTTCCGCAGAGTGTGGGACTTGGTATGCGTTGGACGGAGAATGAACGTCCTCCGGCCGGTTTGCCCCAGATTATGCCTTCGCGTTATGTAGGTTGTCGGTTCCCCAATAATAACGTGTCGAGTTGAACGGCACCCTCGCGTTTTTCACAGGCGTTTCGTGATGAAAGATGCAAAGCCCAAAAGAACCCCTACAATTATATTGATAAAATTGCTATAGAGTATGTAATTGCCGCGGGAATTTTTCGCGGATATGAGAGCTATGATAGAAGATTTGGACCCATTCCCTCGTATACGCATGTTCCTGACGAAGGGCTGCGGTATCGTTACTATCTGTATTTATGTGACGATTGCGATTCTGCTGGTGATTGCAGCGATAATAGGTGTAATGGAGACTGCGACTCTTGTGGGAATGGCAATAGAACAGCCGTCTCAACATTCGCTGACCGGTATTTTGCAGGCGATTCTTTTGATCATTGTGATTGCAACGCTTGTGGATATGGTTGCGTCATATATTCGTGCGGGCCGTGTTCTTATCCGTCCGATCCTGATTGCCGGCATTACGACGATGGTGCGGCGGCTGCTGGTGAGTAATCTGACGTTTATTGATATTATCGGGACAACGATTATGATTCTTGGTCTGACGATTGCGCTGATTTATGTGGGTCGCGATGAGCAGGAGATGATGGAGCATCTTAAGGAGCTGAAGAGCGCAGAGGATCAGTGATTCTCTTTTTTTGCGGATGCCAAAGTAAAAACTAATAAGGAACACGCGTCTAATATGTAAGATGCTTCGTCCCGGAAGGGAGGATAAGTGAGGGGCCGTAGGGTAGCCTGGAATCCTAGGAGACTGGGGGTCTTCTGACTCGCGTTCAAATCGCGGCGGCCCCATTGTGTATTTTTTTGTTTTGGAGTTGATTGTATGAGACTTGCGCCGGAATGCAGAGCATGTCTGCTCTCAAGAATTGTTGCAGAGGCAGGGTATGCAGGAGCTGATGAGGAGACTGCCGGGCAGGCGCTTGAGATGTGTACGCAGCTCTACGATTCACGGGTGAGTGAACCTATCGGGGCATCGGTTGTTGCAGGAGCGGTGCATCGGTGCTGTTATGAGGTGATCGGATCGTCTGATCCATATGCGGAACTGAAAGTGCAGGATAATTTGATTGCGGCAAATGTTGCGAAGGCCGTCGCGCCGATGCTTTCTGATGTACATGATTATTTTGTTGCGGCAGTGATTGGGAATGCGATGGATTACGGGGTTGCGGGACATGAGATTGCGCAGGATTTTACGAAGTATTTCCATGAGATGTTTGAGCGCGGCCTTGCCTTGGACGATACGGAGAAAATTCTTGCGCTTGCAAACCGCGTGGTGTACTGTACTGATAACTGCGGCGAGGTGGTGTTTGACCGGATGCTGTGCGAGGCTCTCAAGAGGCGCGGGAGTCATGTGACGATTGTGGTAAAGGATCAGCCGATGCTGAATGATGTGACGATGAAGGAGGCGGAGGATCTGGCATTGTCTGAGGTTTGTGATGCGGTGCTGCATGCAGGAGGCGGTGCGCAGCTTGGTCTGCATCCGGATCTGTATCCGCCTGAAGTTACGGACGCCATGCAAAATGCGACACTGATTATTTCAAAGGGTCTTGCAAATTATGAGAGCCTGACTGAGTATGAGAATCTGCCGCCGGTTGCATATCTGATGACGGTGAAGTGCGAGCCGGTCGCCCGGCATGTGGGAGCAAAAAAGGGCGATCTGATTGCGGTACTGCGATAGTTTTTTGTCAGCGTGTTTCGTTGGGATAGCAGGGGAATCCCCACTCTTTTCACAAACATCCCTCAATAATCACGCAAAATAACGTCCGTGCATACCATTATCACCTCGCCCGCCAATCAAACACCTATGAAATGCCCTGTCTGCGGACAGGATTGCATTCAGTCATCTGATGATCTTTTGAAAATTTCCGTTCACCGGTTTGATGCATGCCCGTCCTGTCATGGCCTACCCAGAAACAAGCAGCTATCTCCGGATCTGGATTTTCCCCCTCCCCCTTGTCCTGTCTGCGGCAAACGCTATATTGACGACGTTTTTTTCCACATCTGGCTTATTCTCACCGAAGAAAAGGTAATTCCTTCAGATGCTCCTCTGATTGATGCAGGAGTTCCGCACCTGCATCCGTTCATGGTACTTCGCTCTCCACCATACCTGCCGAAAAAATCACTGATTCTCCTCACCCATGCAATCAGCAAAACCATTGCCGACCGGCTGATGGAAGAGATCCCCGAACTCCGTGGTGTCGTCTGCGACCACCGCATCGTTCCCGGCCTTTCGGACGGCATCGACTCTGCTGTGTATCACACGCATGAATGCATCACCGGATGCGATCTGCACGCTACCATCTTTTCATCTCCTGCCGGAAACATTGTTGTCTACCAGCGCAGCAGCACCATGCACATCGAGATGCCGCGCCCCTTCAACCCCAAACTCCTCTCACTATCCCGCATGATTGACCGCAAAAATCCCGCACTCGTCATCGACGGATGCTGCGGTGTAGGAACGCTTGGCATCGCAGCAGGTCTTGCAGGCATGCCGCACATTATCTTGAACGACCGGTGGTATGCCGCAGCATACTGGAGCGCAGTCAACATCGAGGTCAACCGTCAGCCACTGGGACTGCAGGAGTGTGTCTGGTCAACAGACTGGAGTGATCTCAGCGCCAAAAAAGTTCGCCGGTGCCCGATCGAAATACTCCAGGCCTCGGGAGAAAATCTTCGCATCTCTGTACTCCACGGTGATTTTCGCTGCCTTCCAAGAAAACTTTCTGACCTCTCCGCATCTCTTTGTGTGTTTGATCCGTTTGAAAAAAATGATCACCAAAAGCTCAGAAAAATCATGGATGAATGGAAGGAAAATACCGGCGGACAGATATTCATGCCGTAAGAAGGGCTTTTCATTTTATTTCTGAGTCGTCCACGAAAATAATATCAAAACCTTCACTGAAGAAACTTTCATTATCACTGAACAGTAATATATACACAGTTTTTCCTGCACGTGCATATCACGCCGCCGGAAAACTGGTGTTCTCCAAATGGAAGGACACGGACTGCGGGAAGATTCGGATTTTATGGGGCCACCTCCCCAGGTGCCGGATCGGAGTGCAGATCTACCAATAAAAATGGTGAATCTCAACATGGATTTCAACTTATCCCTGAGAAGGGCAATCAAGACCGGTAAGGTCGTTTTAGGACAGAACAGCGTCGAAAAGATCATTGCTGAAAACAAAGCAGAACTTGTCATCGTTGCAAACAATGCACCGGCAAAAGTTCGCACAATGCTCACCGCAGCAGAGAACCTCTCACTCTACGAATTTGCCGGCAGCTCCCGTCAGCTTGGCAAAGAGTGCGGTCGCGACCACATGATCAGCGTTCTTGCAATCGTCGACGCAGGCGAATCTGACATTCTGAGCCTTAAGAGAGCATAAATATGAGTGAAATAACAATTTCCGAAGATGCAATGCGTATGATTGCACAGTTTGAAAACCTGACCGGTGCAGGTGCACGTGACTGTGTGGTCGACGACAAATTCGGTCGTATTCTCTTCGTCATCAACCCCGGAGAGATGGGCCTTGCAATCGGAAAGAAAGGTGCCAGCATCAAAAAGGCATCCGACGCTTTCGGCAAAAAGGTTGAAGTCGTTGAGTACAACGCAGACAAAGTCCAGTTCATTCGCAACTGCTTCCTGCCGGTGCAGGTCAGCACCGTCACCTTCGAAGACGATGAAGACGGCGAGATCGCCTACGTCGAAGTAAACGACGAAGACCGTGGTCTTGCAATCGGAAAAGAAGGCAGAAACATCATCAAAGCAAAGAAACTCGCATTCCGCCAGTTTGACATCAACAATGTTGAACTCAAACAGGATGAAGAAGAGAGCTTTGACGACGAAGACGACGAGCAGTAAAGAGTTCGGACTCTTTCTTCAGCATCAGGCAGTGCCCAAGGCACTGCCTTGTGCAGACTCACACAACAGACGCTTTTTTTCGTATTTTCCCATAAGGTTTGTTTATTAACTATAGCTGTTTGTTATTTTGTCGTATTTTCGTGGACAACCCAAAAATACGAATGCAAAGCATACCTGTTCCCCACCTATATTATCAATCAAAAACAATACTCATTACATCTATGCTGGAGATACTCGCCACCATCATCTCAGCGGCAATTACGCTGTTCATCATCCTTGACCCTCTGCTCTCGGTCTCGATGTTCATCAACCTCACCCGCGGACTCTCACGAACAGAGACTCTCAAGCAGGCAGGTATCGCAACAGCAGTAGCAGGAGCGCTCATGTTCGCATTCCTTGTCTTCAATGATATAATCTTCTCAGTACTTGGCATAGAACTCGAAAGTTTCAAAATCGCCGGCGGTATCATCCTCTTTATCCTTGGTCTCCAGATCGTTCTCGGTCTTGAGATCGGCGGAAAGTCCGCGCACGATGAACGTGCCGGACAGACAGACGGCCAGCTTCCCGCGGGAGCCGTTCGCAAATCAATGGCAGGTGTTATTATCGGGACACCGATTATGTGCGGTCCTGGAACCATCACCACTGTTATGATTCTTGGATCTCAGGATGGAATTATCCTGACAGCCCTTGCGGTCGCTCTTTCGCTTCTCTTCATCTGGCTTGTGCTTGCATTCTCTTCAAAGATCACGGCAATACTTGGAGAAACCGTCATCGTCATTCTCTCAAAGATTGTTGGTCTTCTTCTCACCGCAATTGCAGTTCACACCATCTGGTCAGGCGTAATCGGATTGGTGCAGCTGAGCATGGCAGGGTTCTGATACGATGATAGTGTTTCTGCCAAAACTGACCGAACTCATCGTCTTTGATCTCGAAGCGTTTGTGCCTGAGTGCGACCGACGGAGAAAAACCGGCGCATCTTTGTCGGTGAATCCGTACCGAAAAGATCACACCCTCCTTGGCGGTGTCGTCTACCGGTCGCGTCCTCTCCTTGATGAAGTGTCCGCAGACTACCAGCATCACTGGATATGGAACGACGGGTCTGAAGAGGAGGTCGTGAAAAATCTCTATCGTCATTTCACCGAAGTGTGGAAACCTCTTGCCGCGAAAAAACGCATACACTGCGACCCGATCGTCGCAGGCATCGGCATCTCAACATTCGATATGCCGTTCCTTACTGCAAAATGTCTGGAGTACGAGGTTGCCGCGCCTGAAGAGATCTATGAAACCATCTGCAAGGTGCGGGTGGTTGATCTTGCAACCGCAGGAATCGGTTTTCTTCAGATTCCCCGTCCGGTTCTGCATCCCTGCACCCACAATGAACTTGCCAACGGACTTCTCGGTATCCGGGACCAGAAACCCACCGGAAAGAGGGTCTGGGAGATGGCAGATGAAAAGGATTATTCAGGAATCGAGAAACGGTGCGAGGAGGAGGTTCGGGAGATGGTTGCTCTTATGAATGCAATGAAGGCCGCGTGTTTATCAGACAAAGTTTTGGAGTGAGTCGCTCCGCCCACTAAACGCATGCCTACGGCCTGCTTACCGCTTCGCAGGAACACACCGAATTTAACAGAAAAAACATCACGGAACAAACGTGAGCATCATGGAAATGATTTTTTTTGAATTTTGTGTGATACTTCGAAAAAAAAGTTATTTGGTTTTTGGAAAAATCAAGTATTCTCTCTCTCCCTCCCTCCCTCCCTTACTTATCTGAAATCTGAATCGTATGCCTGTCAATCGATATCTTAACGGCCTATATTTTTCTGAAAAAATTGTGATGAAATACTTTCGTGGCATCAGAATTTCAAATTTCATGATGTGTACTCTCACAAAAAAATTTAGTGAATTTTTCTCCCTGAAATAGCGTGATGAAACATTTTCATATGACAACATCTGCTCCCGCAGTTATTTGGAAGAATCAATTGGATGATGAGAAAAAACACGAATTACACGAATCACATGCCATTTCATGGCCTGATGTGCTCGCCTACTGGCCAGTATTTGAAATGTATAAGATACTTTTTCCTCGTTAATTGCTCGTCGATCAAATACAGTTTTTCGTTGTATCTTATTAGCTCCTATACCCTGACGAGCGATTAGTGAGGGGGGAGATGGGAAGAAGTTCAAAATTATGTCGTGGGTGAGCCGGTAGACGAGCCAAGCATGTCGAAGGTATGCGATTCGTGTAATTCGTGTTTTCTATTTCAGCGACACTCTGAAAATATTTCTGCAACAATTTTTTTTTTGAAAAATTTCCAAGACGAAACTTACTCATTCTTTTTGTGGTATCATATCAAATATCGTGATGTTCGTTTTTCCGTGGGCTACTCAGATACAAACCGCACCGCCCTGCTTCCAAGACGGGAGAAAAGAGAGAGGCCCGGGCACTGTGTCCACTTATCTGCATACCCAGGGTCCAGACAGATGAGATCAGCCGGCTCCCCGACCGCAAGAATACCGGAACGTCCGAAAAGTGCCGCCCCACCGGTTGCCATACGAAGCGTCTCTTCTGGAGTTGTTTTGTAAACAGTAGTCAGAAATGCGCACTCGGCAAACATATCAGGAGAGACAAACATCACATTATCGGTTCCAAGCCAGAGCGTGCATCCTGCGTCCAGCATTTTTCGCACCGGCGGTCTTGATGCGTCACCGGTCCCGCCAAGTATCCAGTTGGACCTCGGGCACACAACCAGCGGAATATTTTCATCCGCAGCCTGCCTGATATGCCGGTCCTCAAAATACGTTGCATGGATAATAAGATCAGGCTCCAGAGCAAATGCATCATCAATATCTCCGGCTCCCACCTCTCCTGCATGAATCGCGATTTTTTTTCCTGCGGCACGTGCCCTCTCAACAGCAGCGAGATCAGACTCGCGATTTTTTGCACTGCTCAGCCCAAGACCGTCAGCGATGAACTCGCCCCCGTCTCTGCCGAACACCACTGCTGAAATTCCCGGGCGTCCGGCACGGGAAAAAAGATCCACGCCGTGCGGTCCCCCCTCCCGAAACTCGGCAAAACCGGTTGTGCCGGTTGCATGCATAAATGCAATGGTCTCCTGCATCGCGCGAACCAGACAATCATCCGAAGTCCTGCGAAGAATCTGATGCTTGAGGCCGTTTGGCGGTGCGACAAGTTCAGATATCGTCCTTCCCGCAACCGGCGTGTCCATAGCAACCGTATCTGCGATATGCGTGTGGGCATTGAAAAACGAAGGAATGATCCACTGCTTTGCAGGTCCTGCGGTATCGGTAATATCGGTGATAACTCCCTCTTCAATTACGATCGATACATTGCGCGGCGGAAACGTCTCGCCGCAGAAAGCGAGTCCCTGAAGTTCTTTGTCCGGCATACCTGCAGATATTCCTCTTGATTTATATGTTTAGAGTGGGAACATAATATGGTATGGCAAAGAAGTCGGGCAGAGGATTAAGTTCATCCGCAGGTCTTGTCACATATTATGACGCTGACAACCGGAAAGCAGTCCACATCGGTCCAAAGACCGTGCTGATTGTTGCGGCGGCTGTTGGTGTAGCAATATACCTGCTGAACCTGTTCTTCTAATACAGGTTTAGCGAGAAAAAACCTGCAGGATATTGTGCTGTCTTAAGACAGCATCTATTTTTTTCGATTCAGATGGTGTTGTTCATTAACTCCTGCCTCCCACGTGACGCATGCCTTCGGCCTGCTTACCGCTACGCGGGAAAAGCGGAGCACACAGAAATAAAAAAAATCACGGAGCAGACGTGAACATCACTGAATCCGAAAACAACTCATTTCCGTGTAGTTCACGTCTGCTCCGTGTTGTTTTTCCGTGAAGCTCCGCGTGTTCTGCTTTTCCGTGGGCGGAGCTGATCAATCCCAAACTCAGTTCATCAATAAACGAATTTATGGGCAAAGTCGATTCATATCTCAATTTCAATAACTTTGTTGCCGTGTTCGCTGACGATTTTTCTGACATCTTCGTACGTAATCCAGACAGTAATCGTGTTCGTGTTTGGATGAATACCGATGCAAGGAGTTTTCTTCAGGTCTGCATCAAACACCACTTCGACTGCTGACTCTGTGTCGTTGAGTATGCCGAACGGTGTGACTTCTCCGCGGGAGAGGTTCAGGTATTTTGTCAGGCGTTCTGCTGATGCAAAGCTTAACGCAGTTGATCCGATTTTTTCTGCGAGTGTTTTGAGGTCAGCGGATTTTTTGCCGCACATGACGACAAGGAAGTGTCGTCTTCCTTTGGCGTCGCGTAAAAAAAGATTTTTGCAGACCTCGCCCTTTTCGGTGACTCCGAGGTTTACCATGTCCTCATAGGTGTATGCCACCGGATGGCTGGTTGTCTGGTAGGGACAGCCTCTGCTGTCGAGCAGGGTAAATACGGTGTCTTCAGGATTCATGATATTATTTTTGCAGGGATTTTCGGATCAGGTCCTCTTCTTTGGTGAAGTACAGGGAGTCGTGACCTTTCCATGCCTCGCAGCCGGAGAATTTGACGACCGGAATGCCGTTGTTACTTTCGCCCATGATGAAGTTGGAGAATGCAGCAATCTCGTCGACAACTGCTTCTTCGGTGATCTCAAGTTCCAGACCGAAGAGGTCATGGTCTCCGCGGAAGTCACGGATTGCGGTCATTCCTGCCCAGCCGATGGCGTTGCCGGTCTGGCCGCGGCGGAATGCACGGCCGCAGGTGTCGGTGACAATTACGCCGACATGTTTGCCGCAGATTTGGTAAATTTTGTCTCTGATCTCTTTTGCCTCTCCCATCGGGTCTTTGGGCAGTACGATGATGTTTTCTCCTTCGATGTTGCTGTTGTCAACACCTGCGCGCACGCCGATGTGTCCGAACGGTAGTTCAGAGAGGATGAACGGGTATTCGATGATGATGTCTGTGGATGAGTCAAGGACTGCCTGAACGAACCGCGGGTCTTCTTTTGTTTTGGCTGCGATTCTTTTGGCATCTGCTGACGGGGTGATGCTTGCAAGGGCATGGGTGTATCCTTTGGATTTTGATACGATGGTGGAGGCGATGCAGATGATGTCGCCGTCTGCGAAACTGGTGTTTGCGCAGATTATTGAAGGGAGATCATCACCTTTTTGGATGATTGGAACTCCTGTAACTCCGGTTACCTGAACTGACATTATCTGAAATTATGCATTTGTGTGATTATAAAGTCGGCGTTTTGTGACTGCTTGTGTTGTCTGCGGTGTAACCGCATCATGCGGTTACAAATTCAGGCATTTTTCAGGATTCATTTTGGGAATTATTCCGTTTCAGAGTGTTTATGTTTTTTGTAGCCAATGTTTTGCTATTGTTGTTTTTAGTTTAATTTTTCTGAATAGAGAGTACTGATTTTCCGGTTACAGCGGTTACACTTTTGGTAAAACCAAATGTATTCTGTTTGTTTTTCGTTTGAAGGATAATTCGTGGTAATTTTTGTATCCGCATATGCGGTTACAGTTTTGTCAAGAGTTTTTCATTTCATAACTAAAAATGCGAAACTTCTCGGAGAGATACTTTTTTTACGGCTCAGGTCAATCATCTGATATATCCGCATGAGTACGTATCGCGTTATCCGCTGCCCGGGCTGCTATCAGTTTACCTACACGGATCAGTACGGCAAGTGGAAGCTCTGCCCTGTCTGCGGAGAAGTGATAACGGTTGATAAGGTTCCGGTCTATTTAGAGGTGGATGATTTTTCCCAGGCTGAAATTTTGATAAAAGAGGTGGAAAGATATCTGTACCGGAGCGGACGGCTGGACCTTACCCCTACCGAAGTAAATCTGATACGGGAAAAATATCTTGCCTGGCTTGAGTCAGCCGCGTAATGTTACCAGAGCCTGCCGCACTGGGGACAGAGAATTGCCGGACGGCGACCGCATTTCGGGCACATTAACTGCCCGCGCGAATTCTGGATAAGTTCGGTCCCGCACTCCCGGCAAAAGATCTCTTTTTTGAAACCGCAGATATGTTCGACGACCATTGTACAATACCTCTTGGCTGTCAAACTGATAAACTTAGTGCTCGAACAAGCGCGGCGTTTTTCCTACTGAGCCGCCCGCGGAAAACACGATTCAAAGAAAAAAAGAATTTAGTAGTCGCTGCCGCTGTAGAATTTGCGGTCGCTTCCACCATTCCGGTCACCGTTGCGCGGTCCTCTGCGGTCATAGCCGCCGCCGTTACGGTTACCATAGCCGCCGCCACTACCGCCGCTTGATCTGCGGTCTCCGCCTGAGCGATAGTTGCCGCCGCCGCCGTTGCGGTTACCGTAGCCGCCGCGGCTGTTGCTGCCGCCGCTTGATCTGCGGTCTCCGCCGTGGTCATTGCTGCGGAAGGAACGGCTGCGTTCCTTCTCCTCTTCCTCGCGCTCGGATCTCGGCGTTGCCGTCTGAATCTCAAGCTCCTGACCGCGGATCGTCTTCTGGCTCATAGTGTTGAGAACAGTCGCCGCGTGTTCAAGCGGAACCTCCACAAACGAGTAGTTGCCGTAGAGATCGATTCTGCCGATACAGCTTCCAGGAATATTACACTCGCCTGCGAATGCACCGACAATATCCTTTGGCCTGATCTGCTGATTCTTTCCAAGCGTGATTCTAAACCGCACCATACCAGCCTCTGCGCCGGTATTCTCAAACGAGCCCGGCTCTCCGGCTGGAGCTGCTGCATAGGATGTGGTTTCGCCGGACTCGGATGAACCGTTCTTGCCGGTGTCAAGATGCATCTTCAGAAGCGCTGCCGCAACCTCGATACTCGTGATCTCAGCCTCGTCCTCGGTCTCGAGCAGCTGCTCGACCATCGGGAGATACTTCTCAAGATTTCCTGCCGTGATAACAGTTCTGACCTTGTCGAGGAACACCTGCATCTTCATCTCGGCAACATCGTCAAGCGACGGCAGAGGTGTCTTTGCGATCGTGATCTTTGCATACCGCTGAATGTCGCGAAGCTTGTAGATCTCACGCGGAGACACAAACGTCACTGACTTGCCGGCTCTGCCTGCACGACCGGTTCTGCCGATGCGGTGCACATAGTACTCCACATCCTGCGGAACATCATAGTTAAACACCATATCAACGTCATCGACATCGATACCGCGTGCCGCAACATCAGTTGCGATCAGAACATCGATCGATCCTGCGCGGAACCGTGCCATGACGCGGTCGCGCTGCATCTGTTTCATGTCTCCGTGCAGGGCCTCAACAAAGTAGCCGCGTGCCTGGAGTCTGCTCATCAGATCATCAACCGTTCTCTTCGTGTTACAGAACACCAGAGCGAGCTCCGGATTGTTCATATCCAGCAGCCGACTGAGTGCCTCAAGCTTGTCGCGCTCGCGGATCTCAATGTAGGTCTGCTCGATCTGCGGAACCGTCAGTTCACGGCGGGTGATCTTCACAAACTGTGGATCACGCTGGAATCTGCGGGTGATGTCCAGAATCGGTGCCGGCATGGTTGCCGAGAAAAGAATCGTCTGACGGTCTTCCGGCGTGTTGTGGAAGATCTCTTCGATATCCTCGCGGAAACCCATGTCCAGCATCTGGTCTGCTTCATCAAGCACGAACATTTTGACTGAACCAAGGTTCAGTGTTCCGCGCTTTAAGTGATCAATTACTCTTCCGGGTGTTCCGATAACAACCTGAACAGATCCGCGAAGAACTTTGAGTTGACGCTCAATCGGCTGACCGCCGTAGATTGGAACCACACTGAGTCCCTGTTTGTATTTCATCAGCCGGGAAAACTCCTCGGCCGTCTGTATTGCAAGTTCCCTCGTGGGTGAAAGTACTAATGCCTGTACCCTTTTATTCGCCGGATCAAGTCTCTCGATAATTGGAATTCCGAACGCCGCCGTTTTCCCCGTACCCGTCTGAGCCTGCCCTGTTACATCGTTCCCCTCAAGAATCTGCGGAATAGCCATTGCCTGAATTGGTGTTGGCTCCTCAAATCCCATGTCCTCAATCGCCTGAAGAAGTTCTCCAGAGATTGTGAACTCTGCGAATGTTTTCGTATCCTCCATTCGCAATATAATAGGTTGTTTAAGGATATAGTATAGTGGGTGTGTGGCCGTAATCCCTATCCATAGGGAGCGCTAAATCAATTCATTGTATGGAGGATGTCTACATCGCCCGCGCAGGAGCACTTTCTGCCAAACGCAATACCGAAAATAAAATTCAGGCATTATGCAATGCCGCAGGTCTTGAGAATATGGTCTCTCCCGGAGACCTGACTGCGGTCAAAGTACACTTTGGCGAACGCGGGAACGACGCGTTTGTAAGCGCGCTGCATGTTGCAGGAGTTGTCCGGCAGGTGAAGGAGGTTTCTGCCAAACCGTTTTTGACCGATACCAATACCCTGTATCTTGGAGGCAGGAGAAATGCGGTTGATCATGTGGAGACTGCTCTCAGCCACGGATTCTGTTATCCGGTTACTGACTGTCCGGTGATTATTGCCGACGGGCTGAAAGGCACGAATGAAAAACTAGTCGAGGTGTACGGCAAGCATTTCGAGACAGTGAGAGTTGCCGCTGATATTGTTTCTGCCGACAGCATAGTTGTTGTCTCCCACTTCAAGGGGCATGAGGTTGCCGGGTTTGGCGGCGCACTCAAGAATCTTGGAATGGGCTGCGCTTCAGGGAATGGAAAACGCGAGCAGCACACAACCCGTCCGTTCATCAAAAAGGATGACTGCATTACGTGCGGGGCATGCATTAATGCATGTCCCGAGTTCTGCATCAGCCTTACCGAAAAGGAGATCGCAATTGATCTTGAGCACTGCATCGGTTGTCTGATGTGTATGAACACCTGCCAAAAGCATGCGATTGATATCGACTGGAAGGATGACGGCACAATTTTTGTTGAGAGGATGATTGAGTATGCGGCGGGAGCTGTTGCGAACAAGACTGGCAAGGCATTCTACATCAATTTCCTGACCAACATTACGCCGCACTGCGACTGTACTCCCTGGAATGATATTCCGTTTGTCCCTGACATCGGCATTCTTGCGTCACGCGATCCGGTAGCGCTTGATAAGGCCTGTTATGATCTGGTCAACGAGGCTGAAGGAGTCTACGGCAGTCTGTTGCCTGATCATCATCACTGCGGCGAGGAGAAGTTTACCCGCGTGTGGCCGGGGACACAGCCTGAGCTGCAGTTCAGTTATGCAGAAGAGATGGGACTCGGGCGGTCCGAGTACCGGCTCAAAGAGATCTGATCCTTCAAAGATCCTTTTTTCGATCGCTATTTTTTTATCGGGTTAAAAGTTACTCGGTGTGATTGTTAGATGGATGTCTCTGCTTGAAATAACCACGTGACGCATGCCTGCGGCCTGCGTCACGTGGTTGCTCCAAGCGCGACCACATTTGCCACCGCGCAACTTCTATGGGTATAAAATAAATTCAGGCAGAGCACTGATTCTGAGAGTGAATTTATATTGTCGCTCTTCCCATCAGTAAATCAGATGAAGATACGTGGGATAACTGTTCGTGTGCCGCCGCTTCTGTTTGCGGTCACCGTGTTTTTTGCGGCGATGTGTGCCATGATGTACGGCTCATCAAAGGATGCGGCATACATCTATATCGGCGTCCCGCTCTGTATAATTCTCATATGCATGCCGCTTGCGATGAACTACATGACAGAAAAGCAGCTGCAAAACCAGCTCCTGGGCCTCAAAACCAGAGCAAAATTCACCCGTGCACGCCAGATATCTCCTGCAATGCTTGGGACGCCGGTTGTAGTGGAAGGAAAAATTCTCAAGGTCTCAGGCATTCTCATGGGAAAACCGGTTTACCTCATCTCAGACCCGACCGGTCAGATGATCGTCAGGCGTTTTGCTCATCCTGACCCTCTTGTCGGTGTAGGGGCGGTCGTTGAGATTGTTGGAACCATCGCACGAAAAATTACCGATGCAAACGCAGTATATGTCAATGCAGTTTCCATCCGCCCGATCAAGCAGCTCAGGACCGACTCTGCGGAAACTTCGCAGGAAAAATCATCTGCATCCGAAGAAAAAACTCACATAAAAAAACTTCATTAACTTTTTTTCTGAAACGCGATTCGCGTTTTAAAATTTCATCATGAAAAAATAAGCGAGTGAGTGGTGAATGGGTATGATGTCGCAACGATGCTATCTCCCAAAACTATATCAGAAGTCGAAAGAGAGTATCCTTCATGACAGCACCTGTGAAAAAACTCGACGGCAAAGTCGCAGTAATCACTGCGTCAACAAAAGGCATCGGTCTTGAAAGCGCAAAACTTCTGGCAGAAAACGGCTGCACTGTTTATATTGCCGCGCGATCCAAGGAACTCGCCGACGAAGTTATAGCAGACATTATCTGGGCAGGAGGAAAAGCAAAGTTCGTCCGCTTCAATGCTCACGAGCCTGCAACCTACACCACCATGATCGAAGAAACGGTCAAAGCAGAAGGCAGGCTTGACATTCTCGTAAACAATTACGGATCAACCGACCGAAGCCTTGACCTTGATCTTTTGACCGGTGACACGGACGCATTTTTCCATATCGTGCAGGACAACCTGCAAAGCGTGTATCTCTCAAGCAAGGCCGCAATCCCTCACATGATCAAAGGCGGCGGCGGAAGCATTGTCAACATCTCATCGATCGGTTCAATCAGCCCTGACATCTCAGGACTCGCCTACTGCGTTGCAAAGTCCGCGGTCAACACACTTACCCAGAACATCGCAACCCAGTACGCGAGATATCATGTCCGCTGCAACGCAGTCCTGCCAGGCATGATCATGACCGACGCACTCAAAAATAATATGACGAACGAGTTTCAGGACTCATTCCTGCGCCATGTTCCGTTAAACCGTGTCGGGGAACCAGAAGACATCGCAAACGCGGTGCTGTTCTTTGCAGGCGACGACTCCTCGTACATCACCGGACATATTCTGGATGTCGCCGGAGGATTTGGCATCCCGACACCCATGTACGGCGACAATCTGATGCGATAAAAAAATTACATCCTCTTTTTTGCCGCACAGTACTTGCCTAAAACATCCATGTACTCCTCCGGCCTGTTCATAATATCAAGCGTGTCCCAAGAGCCCACAAGATCATACAGACTCCGTCCTGCTTCCAGTCCGATCTCAGGAATCGGTTCGGGCAGCATCACATGCATCGGAATAGGGTCGCCGTACCGCGGATTTGCAACCCAGCCCTCTTTTTTCATGTAGTAGTAGGCGGCTCCGCACATCTCATCGATCTCACCATACTCACTCGCAAAATCCGTGGAGACAAGGTTAGCCATCACCAGATCCTCGCGGCCCGGATTGATGGTCACGTGGCCGTAGCCCGGAGGAATCAAGACTGTATCTCCTGCATGCGCAGGAACCAGAAGCACGTCGGTGTGATCGCGGCGCTGGAGCAGATAGTAGGCAAACCCGCACAGCACTTCATAGACCTCAGGGTATGGGAGGCCGGCAGGATTTTCCGGATGATAGTGTCCTTTTGTTTTGGTGTACTCGCCGTTGTAGATGCCCGGCGGAATTCTCGTAATATCGTATCTGAGATGATGGCGTTCAAGCCATGTGTGATCCCCGTGCGTTTTGTAGAGATCGCGGTACATATAGTAAAGCGGAGTTGCAGGGTCAGCGGTCGGAGGGCGGGCAAACACGTTTGCCATATCGGCAACCGTTCTGACACCCGGCTCCGGCAGAACGCCTGACCAGTACTTTTTCATGGAATACATATATTGCATGCATCATATAAGGACAATTCGTCCGTTACAGGCCGATCAGTTCACCGATAAAAGAAAAGACGCCAAGCATGTCAAGCGCAATCACGATCATCAGCACAACAAAGATCTTTTTCAGAAGTTTGTCAGGAAACTGGTTCGCATACGTGACACCGATGAGTGCCATGGGAACAGCCGTCACCGCAAGGATCGCCCACATCACGAGATCCACGTACCCGATTAAGTAAAATCCGTACGACGAGAGGTTCACGTGGGCAGACAGACCGTTCACCACATAGGATGCAATGCCGCCAAGCGTGATGAAAACAATTGCCGCAGCTGAGGTCGCAACCGCATACCGCATCTGATATTTTCCAATTATGGTCAGCAGCGGCACAACAATTGTTCCGCCGCCGACTCCAAGGAGACCTGACATAAATCCGGCGAAACCGCCGATACCAACTCCCGCAGGAGTGGACAGCGACCGCGCATCACCGGACGGAAGAGCGGTTATCATGCGGACAGCACCGATTACAAGCATCACGCCAAACAAAAATGTCAGCACCTGAACAGGGAGGTAGGTTGCAACAGTGCCCCCGATGTAGCCGGTCACAATTCCTGCAACACCGATTATCACTGCGTCGCGCCAGACAACATTTCCTTTTCTTGAGTGGCCGAGTGCGCTGGAAAGAACGGTTGGCAGTGCCACCGCAAGGCTTGTACCAAACGCAACAAGAATTGCTGTCTCAGGATCAACGCCTGATGCCTTCATCACAAAATACATCACCGGCGCAAAAATAAATCCGCCGCCGACCCCGAGGAGGCCTGACATAAATCCGGCAAACAGACCGGTGGCAATTAAGAGACAGAGGAGAAACGGTTCCATACAACTCTCCTCACGGAATGATCTCACATCCATTGTAGCGGGTGTGTTCAAACGATGCCCGCGTAAGTTTTCCTTCATCGATCATGGTTTGCAGGCGTGGAATCTGGGTCGCAAGCGCGTCGTGCAGGGCATGGACCGTGTCGCAGACAAGCGTGTAGTGTTCGCGCCAGGGCCGGACAATGTTTGAGTAAAGACACCGCCCTCCGCAGAATCCGTAGATGTCACAGGACGGACACGGCTCCTGAATATGAATCTGCGGCAGGTTCAGAGGATCAGCCGAGCTGATGTGGCCTGCATAATAATCTGCCATGCCGACCATAATCGGGCACGGCGCAATCCAGCCGTTGGTCATGATGCTGTAGTTGGAGTAGCCTGACCCGCACCGGAGTCTGCTCTGCTGTCCAAACAGCATGTCCTCGGTTGTCGAGAGAAACGGATACCATTTTGGAACCGTGCCGGTCTCCTCAATTCGCGAGACCCACTCGTCCACGAGTTTTACGATGCCAGCATTGTAGGAGTCCTTCCACTCGGAAAATCTCCGGTGTGAGTAGTCGCCGGTAAAGTCCGCGTCCATCTGCCAGTGAATCGAGGAGAAGTGATCTGCGAGATGCGTTACGCTTGCAAAAATATCTGTGTCCTCGGCAACCGTCATACGTGCGATCAGTTCGCCCGTATATCCGCGGCCACGGATACGATCCGTGACACCAATAACGCGATCATAGATGCCGCAGCCGCGGTGGCCGTCGGTCAGTTCGCGGCAGCCGTCGATCGAGATGAGAATCGTCTCAAATTTATTCGTGTACGCAGGCGGCAGCTCGCCAAGTTTGGTACCGTTCGTCTGAAGCATGAAGCGACTGATCGGCGCATGGTCCATGATCTCGGTGACGATGTCGGCTCGTAAGAGCGGTTCACCACCAATGAAGGTCAGCACGCAATCAGGATCTTTTGCAAGAAAACGGTACAGCTCTTCAAGTGGATAGTCAAGGGTTTCAGCAATGGTCTCATCGATCGTACCGGCAGAGCCTCCTGCCGGATCCTCCTCTTCAAACATCTTTGCCCGACAGTAGGAGCAGCAGAGATTGCAGTCATCGGTTACGATCAGATGAAAGAACATAATCTTATGCGACCCTGAGACCGTTTTCCTCGGCGATGCCGAGATAGGTTTCTGCAACATACTCGGCCTGCTTTTTCGTCATGCCATAGGTGTTGAATTTCCAGACCTTGGTGGCGCCCGGAATAATGCCGGTGATGCCCTTCTTTCCAAGAGCGCTGGAGAGGAAAAAGCCGCGTTTCTTGTGCGTCTGAGCAACCACATCAAACGACCCGCTCGTATCAACGCGGGTGAGCGTGTGTTTTCTCGGATACTCGGAGAGAATTTTGGTTCCTTCGATTGACTTCAGCGCATCAACGATGATCTTACTGTTCGCCATCTCAGAATCAAACTGTTCGACCCGCGCCTTCACCTTCGGGAACGATGCAAGCATGCCGACAATCGGTGCGCCCATCAGCGAGCAGCCGATGATGCCGACCTCTTTGATGCCGAATTTTCTGCCGGTGAGATCTCCCGTCATCTGTGTTGTTCTGAAAACCTCTTCGGCACGCTCTTCGGTTGCCGCGAGAACTCCTGAAGGTGCGGGAGCCGCCATACTTTTGTGGCCGGAACCGACCACAAAGTCAACGCCGAGATCTTTTCCATTTACCGGCATCACACCAACCGTGTAGACACCGTTGTAGAGGACCGGCACATCATACTGATGAGCGACTTTTGCCACTCCGCGCACGTCATGCATGTTGCCGAACTGGTAGTCAACATGATCAATATAGAGCAGTTTCGGTGCGGTGCCGAACTCGCGAATGACATCCTCGATACGGTTTGCCGCGTCATCCGGAGTGATATGATTGTCAGCGGTTTTGGGGATCTCGCGAACAATGCCGCGGCAGATCTCAACCGAGAGGTAGGAGGTGTAGTGTGCCAGAGCACCGATCAAGACCGGATCGCCTTTTTCGACATAGGTTCCCGCAACCTGCTGAAATGCACGGCGGGCTCCGGGGACTGTTCTCGCCTGTGCCATACCGAGCCATTCGGCAAGCTCCACATGGAACTCTTTGAGGGGAGGGTTTTGGATATAATCAAGACGGAACGGTTTTCGGCAGTTGTCACAGACTGAGTAGCCGTCGCCCCAGGCAATTACCGCCTTCATTGCCTCCGGCGTCAGACGGCCGGCAACCTGAATCGGGTCAAGATTGATAGCGGTTTCTTCCACCATACGGGCGTCGATGTTTGCCGCACACTTCATAGGAGTTCCTCCTCAAGAATAGCGATCTGTTTTTTGACCGCTGTCAGATATTTTTGTGCGTCGGCTTTTTGTGCATCATCAAACTCGTGGGAGGGCGCGGTCTCGCGAAGGAGTGCGCGTATATCTGTTAAGGAAAACAAAGCAGTAAAAAGAGCTTCCGCGGCTCGCTGTGACATGATGTACTACATCAACGCCGGCATAAAATAACATATCGATTAGAAAAAAAGAAAGTTTCGAGTAAGGAAAATCTTATTCCATTTCCGAAAAGACGAGTTCGTAGACCCAGTCTTCAAGCATTTTACAGTGCTCGACGTTACACTCTTCCTCGCATGCAACGCACGGAACAATTGTCTCGCCTGCCATCAGAAGCATCGGGTCAATTGTTTCATCTTTTTTGGCTATTTTGACGAGATAGGTGCGGGTGCCGTCTCTACGGCACTCTACACGTTCGATGTGTCCGCCGGTCTCAAGTTTTTTGAGGACGCGCGAACATGCTCTGCTGTCAAGGCCAAGATCTTTCCAGAGTTCGCTCTGCAGAACACCCTCGGGATTTGCCCGGATGTGCGCAAGTGCAGCAATTTCATGGTCACTCATCTGGGATGCTGTCATGGGATTTAGTTGATTGGGGAGATGCTCAGGATGTTGTTTCCGCGGATGACGACCGTGCCGAGATTTCTGCGGGCGGTCTCGCTGACCTCGATTGCTTCTTCAAGGTGAAGATTGAGGTACTCATCCACTGCAACAAGGCGTCCCTCAAACCTGCGGCCTTCGTCCTTGATCTCAACAGAGATCTTGGAGTCTACAAGAGAGTTGACCTTTTTTATTGGAAGGACAATACTGGATACCATATCCTTATCGTTCGTCACTGAAACTAATTAATCTGATTGTTTATCGCGTGGTGTGTCTTTATGTCTGAGCAGCCCACGGAAAATCGAAACGCATGCCTGCGACCTGCTTACCGCTTCGCAGGAACACACGAAATTTCACAGAATAGGACTTTACGTGTTGGCGAATATTTTGAAACGCGAATAGCGTTTATTAGCATCAGTGGACGGTGCTGCAATGTCCCTGCCTACAATATAATCGAAGCAACCGCAGGCAGTGCACGAAGATCTTCTATAGCAGCAGCCGGAAGGGTTCCGTCGATGATTACCACCAGCCGCGGTGACTCGGCGATGTAGGGGTCAGTCACAAAAATCTGGCGGAGCGGGAGATCGTGTGAAGCGAGCACGGCGACTGCTGATGCAACAATATTTTTGTCGCCGGCATTTTTCGGCAGAATGGTTACAACCGAGAGCCCGAGATTTTTTGCAACATCCGTAATGTCAGGAGTTACGCGGAGGTGGAAGAAGGTCTCGCGGATATCATCCATCTCAAGAATTCTCTTGACGGTCGTGTCAACAACGCGCCGGTCAACACCAACAACGCGGGCGACTGCGGTTGCTGAGACCTCAATGCCGTTGACGGCAACTTTTCCGGTTTTGCTGACACCAAAGCCGCTCTCCAGAAGAAACTTGACAACCCGCTGCTGCGATGGAGAGTCAGAAAATGGTTCGAGAATGGTACGCCACATGTACAAAGTTGTGTATCGACGAATGTATTTATACTATCCTCTGCGAGTACCCTTGTACTGATTTGCGGCAGCAGGGATACAGAAAAAACCAAAATCCCTGAACATCAGTAGGTTTATTAACCAGTATGACCCACATGTATAGGTCGCACTGACAGACTCGGAATGAGTTTTCAGCCAGAATGCGAGGGTAGCCAAGCCAGGTCAACGGCGCTAGCTTGAGGGGCTAGTCTAGTAGTAGTTCTTGGGTTCGAATCCCATCCCTCGCACTGTTTTTCAAAATATTCTTTATCATCAGTCTCAGATGTTTTCGTCTTCATCGACATTTATAAATATCCTCAACGAGGAGTATCAATTATCATGTTTCAGAAGTACGAGACAAAGCCCAGCGGACTGATCTTTGGGGGAGTGTTCGCGCTCATCCTCTCAATCTTCGGACTGCAGGCATTCAATAACTATCTTCTCACGACATCAGAAGTGATTATGAATGAGATGTACATCACCATCGCAGGAGACATCATCGGCATTGCGGTCGGACTGCTGGGTCTTGCAATGCTCATCTCCGGCATATACTATGCAATAAAGGCACGAAAAGAGCCGAAGTGTGAAGATCAATAAAATATAAAAAAAATAATTTTTTTTAGATAAGCGGATCCGGGATGCTTCCCATGTCGCTTACCGGAAGTCTGGTATTTTTCACGAGGATCGGCTGATCCGTTTCAATAAGCCTGTCCATGATGATCATTTTCCCGGGCTTTGATGTGGCAAACACCGGAACACCGACGCCGCCCTGCACGAGGGCACAGGAGGCTGCAGCTTCCCGGACATACTTTGAAGCACAGGAGAACACCAGATCCGAAGCCTTCGCAAGACGAAGAGCGTCCTCAAGAGAGGCGACCGACGAGGTGTGGACTGCGATGATCAGAGCATTCGGGTATGTTGCACGAATCTCTTCGGCAAGTTCATGCTGAAAACCGGCAATGGTCACCGCCACCTTTGTCCAGCCCATCTCTTTTGCCTTGGCAAGTCCTGCGTGTGCATCCATTGCACCGGTTTTTTTGTTGACGACAAATCCTCCGGCCTCCTCAATTCGTGCGATTACCTCCGGATACGGTGTGGTCGAAACAAGTCCTGACATTCGTCCGCCGATGCCCTGCACAAGCTCGGGAGATCTGACGATGACGGTTCCGGCGCCATCACAGGCAATGACTGCCGCATCAATTCTGCCGGTCCGAAGACCGGTGGTCATCAGTTCGGATGCACCGAACAGAACAAAGGTCTCCTTGTCAAGGACCTCACGGTTTTTCGTGCACATGCCAAACCTGTCGATGCGGGCAGTGATGTTGTCCGCGACCGCTGCGGAAGTGATCGGGTCCACCGGTTTTGCAAACCGTTTTGCAAGAGGGCATGAATGAATCTTCGGCTCGCCGGTCTCCACGACAACACCATCACGGATTACCACGCGGGTCATGCCGATTGCTTCGATAATATGCTCGTCAGTCATCAAAACTCACTTTCGGTGAATAGATATGGACTCCCGAGAAACATAAAAGCAGTTAGCCATGGCGCGGTACTGGGAACTTGATGCGGCACGCGGAATTGCAATTCTTCTGATGATCGCATATCATGTTTTATTCCAGCTGAGTTTTTTTGCGCCGAAAATACTTCCCTGGTTTAATCCGTATGTGATGACAGGGGCCCCAATTGCATTTTTGTTTGTGACGATTGCCGGCGCTTCACTTATTCTCTTCACCGCAAAAGAGACGAACATTCCAAAAGCCGCAAAAAAAATGTTTGTCCGCGGTCTCTACATTCTCTGCTTTGCTGTTGTCATCACGATTGCGTCATGGATTCTTTTTCCTGCTGAGCCGGTGGTGTTTGGCATCCTCCACTTAATCGGCTGTGCAACCATTCTTGCGATTCCGTTTGTGGTTCTCAAGATTTCTCCAGTGATCACGGCAGCGTTCGGGATTGTGATCATTGCAATCTCGCCGCTTCTCTCACTCGTGAGAGGTCCTGCGATTTTGATTCCGTTCGGCATAACTCCGGTCGGGTTTGCATCGCTGGACTACGAACCGCTCATCCCCTGGTTTGGCGTGATGCTTGTTGGTGTTGCGCTTGGGATGGTCTTCTATAAAGGTGGTGTGCGGCAGTACTTTTTGCAAAAGCTTGGCGAGATGCCGCGTGCGGCGTCCCCTCTGGCATTTCTCGGCAGACATTCGCTCATCATTTATCTGATTCATAATCCGATCATCTTCGGCGTGCTTGTGCTTGCGGGTATTGCGCCGCTCTGATGTTTGGGATGATCCTCGCAGATGTATTCATTCACACGTAGCCCACGATAAACACTGAACACACGGAACTTCACGGAATCCAAAAACAATTCACTTCTGTGATGTTCTCGTCTGCTCCGTGATGTTTTTCCGTGTGCTCCGCTTTTCCGTGGGTGGCGTGGGCGGCTCGTGATCAATGATGCAAACCTATTTATCAATCAGAAATAGTACTCTCTGTAATATGACGGCAGGTTTTTTTGACCGATTTACCGCGAAGAAACCGTGGATTGTGGAGAGCATTCCGCCACCGGTTACCGGACACGGAGCGGGAATGAGCATTCCTGAATACAAATCAAAGCCGTATTTCATCGTTGCATCCGTTGAGATGGGAAATACGACGACCAAATGCATTCTTACCGGAACCGATCTTGAAGAGGGGAGGTCCTATGTTATCAACAAAACCGTCTCGATGAGCCGTGACGTTCGGGCGCCAAAGCCGGGAGAGCAGGTGTTCGGCACAACACTGGACGGAACCGAGCTTACCCGCGAGTCGGTCACTGAACTCGTGAAAAACACTCTTATACAGTGTCACCGCGATGCTGATCTGACCATCAAAGGTGATCTCGACTTCGTGGTGCGCAGTACAGGTGTTGTCGCCGCAATGGACTCGCCTGATCAGGTGGGAGATTTTATTGTGGCTCTTGCGAACGGCTGTCTTGAAGCAGGCGTTCCTCCAAAAAAGATGACGCCGCCGATGGGCAAAGACAACCTGCCGCCAAAGCTTCGTGAGTTCAGCTTCGCTGACAGATTAGTCTTCACCGGTGCGGTTGCTGGCGTGACTCCTCCTGCCGGAGCGTCCGGTGTTGAGATGGTTGCAAACGAGATGGAGGGCGAGCTTGCCATGGCAGGAATCAAAGAGGGAGCAAAGTGGACACCGGTCGATTTCCGCAATCCCTGCATCTCCATGGACTTCGGCACAACACTGGACGGCCGTATCACGAGTGACGTTGATCCTGATGCAGCAAGTCCGTTCGCAAAGACGATCGGCAACTTCTGCGGTCTTGCGGGAGCAATTCCTGATGCGATCATCCGGGGAACCGGTCTTGTGGACAAAAAGAAAGGAACCGCACTGGATCTGTTCGGCGAGACCTGTAAGCCTGCGGCGAGCCGTGCCACAAAGAAGGCGATGCCGTATGTGGAGCGGTGCATGGCCGTTCTTGACATCACCGAGGTTCCGGCCGACCGCAAGCATTTTGGAAAAGTGCCGGTCTGCGCAGATGTTGCGAAGGCTTCGGGAATTTATCTGCTCGGTGTCGATGTGGGACACGACGGCGACAAAATTCCTGAACTGGAAGCAATTGGTGCAGAGCTTGCGAAGAATGAGAGCAAGGATGTTATCCGCGAGGTTATCGACCGGCTGTGTGCAGCAGTTGCGCTCAAAATCATCGATCTGTGCAGGGAGAGAAATCTTCTGCCGCCAAACAGTTCCATCGGTTTTACCGGCCGTGCGATCATCTCTGGCAACAAACCGCAGTACATTCTGGACGGTGTGACCGAGCGCAATCTCTATGATGATCCGGTGTCGCATCTCGTGTTTGTTGACGATGGTCTCGCCCGCGGGGCAGCACTCATGGGCAGATGTATGAACAGCCTCGGCCACCCGAAATGCCCGATCGGGGGAGTCCGCGGCGGAAAATGTATTATGGCAAAACGTCAGAAAATTGGGAGGTAATGCTGATGACGGAAATTGAGGAAGTAGATCTGGTTATCCCTCCGGGAACTCCGCGGAGTATCATCCGCGATATTGCAGCGATGTTTGATCTTGAGATGGTGAGCGTGACGCGGTCGCTGAGCTATGCGAACATGGTCAATGATGAACGCGAACTGATCGCATTCCGCGGCAGCCCCGAAGAGGCCGCAAAGGCGGAAGAGTATCTGATTACAAAGATCAGAGAGTTCATCGACAACTGAATTTTTTTTGATTCATATTTTTTTTCAAACGCGAAGAGCGCGAATAAAAAATTGCCAATGGCGATTTATGAGGGATTGATGATATTATTTTATTTTTGGATGATTATTTGATCCATGAAACCCAGATGCTCCCAATTTTCTTTGAAAAATCGCCATTGGCGATTTTTTCATTCGCGCTATTTGCGCTCTTCGCGTTTGAAAAAAATATGAATCAGTGAACCGGGCCTCGCCTGTCCACCCTGCCGTCCGCATACTGCGCGAACCGATTTTTTCCTGTGTCATGCACCGGGTCAGATACCGGCCACGGCCATCCGCCAAAACCGGTTTTCTGATAATCCTGATATGCCTGATGAATTTCCTGGCTTGAGTTCATCACAAAGGGCCCGTACTGAACGACTGGTTCGTGAATCGGCTCGCCCTCCAACAGCAGCAGGAGGCAGGTATCGGATCCTGCAGTAATTGTTGCGTCAGCATCGCCTGCGAGCCTGATGCGGTGATACGGCGCAATCTGCTCTTCATCGATGGTGATGGTGTCGCCAGAGTAGAAGTAGAGATTGCGGGAGAGCGACTCAGACACTCCGGGCAGTGTGAGCTCTGCTTCAGGATCCATGCGGATGAGGAGAATTCGTACCTGATTTTTCGGATCCGCCGCCCATGATGCGGGCGCTGGATCGAGCGACCTCACACCCTGAAAAGTTCCGGCGATGATTCGGACGTGAGAGGCTCTGCCTTTCGAGTCGGTGACCGTTGCCTCGGGGATATCTTCAGACCAGAGCATTTTGTAGTTCGGCTCGGTGAACTTGTCCTTCTTTGGGAGGTTCAGCCATATCTGAAAAAGTTCGAGCGGGTTTTCCTTATCCTGATGAATCAGGGGAAACATCTCGGCATGCTGGCATCCTCCTCCGGCCGTCATCCACTGGACATCGCCGTCACCATATCGTCCGGCGGCCCCCATGGAGTCTGAGTGATCCACATATCCTTTGATAGTCACGGTGACGGTTTCAAATCCGCGATGCGGATGTTCGGGAAATCCCGGAACCGAGCGGCCGTGATACATCCGAAACCCGTCGCGAAGGGTGAAGTCATTTCCCAGATTGCGGCCGGCGAGGGAGACGGCTGGTCCGAGATTTTTGTTTCCTTTCGGATAGGCATCTTTGTGATGGGCACAAAAGAGAAAAGGATTCTCGGTAGCGAACGGAAAACCAAGTTTTTCGATCGTGCGTATCAGAGTCATGATAGAGATAAATTTCCCGGACTGTTATAAATACGCGCGGGATGTACTAAAAAAAAAGATAAAATCAGTTGCAACCGCCGCCGGAGCCGTCGCCCTTGCCGCAGCAGCCGAACTCGTTCTGAACATCTTTGCCGAGCAGACCAACAGCGTCTGCACGACAGCGCTGACAGTGCCGCATCTGGCGGACATAGGGTGCGCACAGCTCATGCATGTGTGCTTTTTCCGCAGGTGTCGGAGGAACAATATCCTTGAACTTGTACTGGGGGATGAGCGGGATAATGTTGAAGTTGAACACGCCCATTGCGCCAACTTTCTTGGCAATCTCAGGAATATGGGTGTCGTTTACTCCCGGGACGTAGACGGTGTTGATCTTAACCAGCATTTTTCGTCTGACCGCCTCTTCAATGCCTGCCATCTGATGCTTGAGCAGCAGCTCAGCACCCTCGCGTCCGTGATATTTTTTGCCCTCGTACTCAACAAAGGAGTAGATCTTTTCGCCGATCGCAGGATCAATCGCGTTCAGTGTGACCGTGATGTTTCGAACACCGTACTTTTCCAGCTCATCGATTTTGTCGGGGAGCAGAAGACCGTTGGTGCTGATGCAGAGAATCGTGTCAGGATATTTATCGTGAACCAGCCGCAGGGTCTCAAAGGTCTCAGGGTTTGCCAGCGGATCGCCCGGGCCTGCAATGCCGACCACCTTGATGTGCTTCATCTTGGAAACAACTTCATCGATGCGCTCAAGTGCGTCGCCTGGTTTTAAGACCATACTTGTTACGCCCGGCCGCGACTCATTGACACAGTCGAAGTCACGGACACAGTAGTTGCACTGAATATTGCATTTTGGCGCGACCGCTACGTGGCAGCGGCCGAACGAGTGCCGTGCCTCGGGGCTGTAGCAGGGATGTTCATTGATGCGCCTGAGCGTTTCCGGATCGTAGGGCAGCTCCTGCGCCGGCGTCTCGCCACTATGTACCATAACTTATCCTATGGGAGACGGTCCTATATAATTCCAAGTGAAAAGGCACCCGATGATGCAGGGGGTGTCTGTTTTTTGGGCGACTTTGTATTTTCATCGATGAGTCGCCCACGGAAAAGCGGAACGCATGCCTGCGGCCTGCTTACCGCTTCGCGGGAACACGCTGAATATCACAGAAAAAGATCACGGAGCAGACGTGAACATCACGGAATTTGAAATAGAAGTTTTGTGAGCTAAATCATTCGTGTGTTTTGTATTGTTTCGTGTTTCAAAAATCGCACCAAGTAACTATTATTGAAAATAATTTATTTCCGTGCTGTTCACGTCTGCCCCGTGATCTTTTTCTGTGAAATTTCCGTGTGGTCAGTGTGTTCCGTGGGCGACTCAGGATTGAAAATGTAATGCCCGGCAGAAACATGGTATAGTATGCAAGACCAAACATACTATACTCTTAATCTGAGGAATACGCATATGGTTGATATTGGAGGCCTGTTTGGCAAAAATGATCGGCAGAACCCGTGGACCCCCCGTGGAGAGCTGTCGTTTGAGAAAGGACTCTATGAAGATGCGGCGAAGAGTTTCGCCAGAGCAGTCGAGCACGAACCTCAGAACAGTTCCCTCTGGTATCGTCTCGGCGTTTCACAGAACCGGTCCGGCCAGCATGAAAATGCTGCCAAATCTCTGCAGAAAGCAACCGACCTTGACCCGAAAAATACGGATGCATGGATTACGCTCTCCACACTTCTCGCCGATGCCGGCAGATTTGATGAAGCGGTCTCTGCCATCAGCCATGTAACACTTGGCGACAGCGAGCCGTACTTACAGGAACTCAAATGCGAATGGCTGGAACGTATCGGCAGATATGCCGATGCAGCAGCTGTCTGCGGTCATCTCTCCTCCCTCCGGCCCGAAGACCGCAGACTCAGAATCCGTCTTGTGGAGCTGATCATGCGTGCCGGAAACTTTGCCGAAGCAAAGACCCTTTTTGACCAGCTGGGATCTGTTCCTGCGGACAACCACGGCATGTTCACCTCGTCTGCCGCGTTCTGCTGCGAGATGCTCGGCGACCGTGACGGTGCCCTGCAGCGCTATGCAGCCCTGCCGGAGAGTGAACCGTCCGGCTGGTACCGCCGCGCACGGCTTGAAGAGAGCATGGGCAAATACAAGGATGCTGCCGCATCCTACGGCATGGTCCAGCAGTACTCCTCAGACACCGACATCACCGTCACCGTCCGGCGTGCCCTCTGTCTCTTCTGGGACGGCAACAGCCGTGAGTCCTCGGTGCAGCTGGAAAAAGTTCTCGCACGCGGATATGCGAACGCTGAACTCTGGTATCTGCTTGGTATCGTCTCCTTCCTTTCAGGAAACATGAAACGTGCGTCTGAGGCATTCCTTGAGATGGTTCATCTCAATCAGGGCAATGCATCGGTCTGGTACATGAAAGGATGCGCCGAGTACCTTTCCGGCAGATACAAAGAGGCTGTTGAGAGCTTTGCCCGCATGGACAAACTCGGCGGCGACGGCTCACGGTCACAGTCCAGAATGAAATGGTTCCAGGACGAGGACAACGACATGCAGCTGTTCAACAACTCCGCACCCACCGGTGCCGCCGCCATGGCAAAACCTGAGATCGGCGCAGTCAACGTGGGACTTGCGACCATGCAGAGCTTTGCACTTTCGGCGCTCGGTAGGTATGCGGAGGCTGACAAGACCGCAGTCCGCGTACTTGACGCGGCTCCCGACCGGCTTGACCTGCAGCTTCTGCATGGAAAATGCCTTGCAGCACTTTCCCACTACCAGTCTGCGGCCGATGTCGCGTCCCGCGTCATTGCCAAAGATCCAGACTCCCTTGCAGCTCACGAACTCTACGCCTCCTCCATGATGCGCATCGGCAGATACAAAGAGGCCGCAGCGTCCTGGGAGAACATCATCCGCATGGCGCCTGACAACAATCCGGCATTCTTCGGTGTTGCGGAGTCATGGGCAGGCATCGGAAAATACACTGAGGCCGCAACCGCCTACTCCCATCTTCTGGAGAGCATGCCGCAGGATGTTTCACTCCTGTTCGGATCAGGAGACGTGCTTTTCCGCAGCGGAAAGTATGCAGAGGCTCTGCCCTACTATGAACAGGTGATCGGTCTGTCGCCGCAGACGCCCGCGGCATACATCGGTGCTGCCGCATGCCGCGAGATGCTCGGCAGATATGCAGAGGCTGGCGAAGCTCTCGCAGCTGCCGAACAGCTTCTCCCCGGTCATCCGGGCGTGCTGATCGCACTTGCCCGTGTGCAGGCCGAAGGCGGCAATGCAGCTGCGGCAGTTGACACCTACGCAGGTGTTCTGCGTGACTATCCTGAGATACCCGGAGTTGCGGTGCAGGTCGCAAAACTCTGTGCCGGTCTTGGCAGAAACGAGGAGGCGGCAGACGCTGTTGTTCTTGCACTCAAAAATGGTGAGGAGAGTACAGACCTTCTGGTCCTCGGCGGCGATCTCTGTACAGCCCTCGGCAGATATGATGAAGCAGCAGACTACTACTCCAGAGTTGCTGCAGTTGCTCCGGACAATGCCCATGTGTGGTTCGGTCTTGGTCATCTGCACTTTATCAGCGGCGATTTCCGCGAAACCTCGATTGGTATGGACAAAGTTCTGGAGATTGAACCTGGCAACACCGCCGCACTTCGCGACAAGGCCGCTGCTCTGACCGCTCTTGGCAAGTTCCCGGAGGCGGCTGAGGTTCTGCACAGACTGATCGATGCAGATGAGCATGATACCAAGGCCATGCTTGATCTGGCGTCGGTCCTTGAACAGATGCAGAAGTACGATGAGGCTCTTGAGATCTATGCACAGTATCTCGGCAGCGGTGCAACAAGTCTGGATGTTATTCGCAGACTATCCTCCATCTATCTGGTTCAGGGCAACTATGAAGAGGCTCTTGCCGGCTACGATATGCTGCTTGAAGCAAACCCGAAAGATCCGGTGACGCTTCGTCTGCGCGCTGAGTGCCTGCTTCAGCTGGGACGGTATGAGGAGTCTGCTGATGCATATGCACAAATGCTTGCCGAACGCCCGGCCGATGATGCGGCACGCTACGCATATGCGTCCGCTCTTGCAAATGCCGGAAAAACCGCTGATGCGGTTCGCGAGTTTTCTGATCTGGTTTCCAAAAATGCGGACAACACGACGGCGCTGTTTGCGCTTGCCGATGTGCTGGGGAGATCAGGCAAGTATCTTGAGTCTGCAAAATGCTATGACAAGCTGATCAGTCTTTATCCGAAAAACAGCTTCGCTCATCTGCAAAAAGCGATGATGCTGGTCAAGCTCGGCAACCTTCCGATGTCGATTGAGGCGTTTGAGGCTGCACTGCAGGTTGAGCCGAAAAATCCGTTCATCCTTTCCGGCCTTGCGTTCATGCAGATGCTCTGCGGCAGACCTGCCGAAGCTCTTGCACAGCTGGAGAAGGCGGAACGTTCCGGCGCTGTTGATCCTGATATCTACTACTGCCGCGGTCTCATCTGTCTGCAGCAGAGCAGATTTGATCTTGCGGTGACGGCAGCTGAAAAGATTCTTGCTGATCATCCTGATCATGTTCCTGCCTGGCATCTGAAGGGACGAGCGCTTGAACAGTCCGGTCATCTGCGTGAGGCAGTGGACTGTCTGTCCAAAGTTGTGGAGCTCTCGGAACTCTCTGACACCGAAGAGAGCTGAAATTTATGCAGATTCAGATCCTGTGTGTCGGCAGGATTAAGGATGCGTATCTGAATGAGGGAATCGCCGAGTTTTCCAAACGGCTGAAACCCTATGCATCTGTTTTTGTGACCGAGCTTTCCGAGGTAAAAGTTCCTGACGGTGCGTCAAAATCTTCTGAGATGCTTGTCAAGGAGCGGGAGGGGGAAAAGATTCTGGAGAGTGTGCGGGACGGTTTCATGACTGTTGTGCTTGATCCGTACGCGCCGCTGATCTCAAGCGAGGAGTTGTCGTCGCTGTTTGGCACTGCGGAGCTCGGCGGCAGAAATATCTGTTTTATCATCGGCGGTCCCCTGGGCCTGTCGCCTGCGGTGCTTGCGGCGGCTGAGCGGAAAGTGTCGTTTTCCCGGCTCACGTTTACGCACACGATGATCCGGCTGATTCTTTTTGAACAGGTTTACCGGGGTTTTCGTATTCTCAGAAACGAGCCGTATCATAAGTAAGGCTTTGCATGGGCGCAGCCCGTGCTCTGCCTCGCAGATATTTATGCAAATTTTGATGTGGTGATGTATTTATGATGATTGGGATCAATGTCATCAATTATGCGTGATGATGACTGTTATTGCGGGCTGCTTGCTGATGATACACATAAAATAATTGGTGCTGCAATGGAGGTGTATAATATTCTGGGGTCTGGTTTTTTGGAGAATGTGTATCGCGATGCGCTGGGGGTTGAATTTGCCGCACGGGATTTTTCGTATGAGCAGGAAAAACTGGTGAATATTTTTTACAAAGAGGTTAAGCTGCCAAGTTACTATAAGGCGGACCTTATGTGTTTTGGGAATATCATTCTGGAACTGAAAGCAAAGAAAGAGCTCACGAAAGAGGATGAGGCACAACTGGTGAATTATCTGAAGGCAACGGGGATTCCTGTTGGTCTGCTGTTCAATTTTGGAAATCCACGACGCCTTGAGTGGCGACGTTTGATCTATACGGATAAACGATACTCTGGTATGTGCTGATTCTTTCTTCTCTTTTCTGTTAAATGTGTACTGTTGAAGTGGTTAGTGGGAATTACGAGGAAAAAACCGCCACAGATTCACACAGATTCCAAATTTGCCAATCGTCATTATCTTGCGTTCGGTCGGGACTCCGGCTAATCGCCTGCGTCCTTTTCGACCTCACTGGATAATGACTGGCAAATTTTTCGGTTTTTTGTTGGAGTGGTGTGTGTGGTTTTTTTCCCATTATGTCTCCACTCTCTCCTGCAATACATTTAAAAAAATCTAAAAAATATAATTTGTGTGATACTGTAACTGGTTTTTTCAAGCAAAACCACAGATCACTTCAACAGGAAACCGAAAAATTTGCCAGCTGTTATCCAGTGAGGTCGAAACGGACGGAGGCGATTAGCCGGAGTCCCGACCGAACGCAAGATAACAGCGATTGGCAAATTTGGAATCTGTGTGAATCTGTGGCTGTTTTTCCTCGTCATGCCCACTCGCCACTCCAACAGTACACTTACGTCACACCAAAAAAAATTAGAGCCGGAGGATCTCCCGCTCTTTCTCCGACACCTGCACTAACGGTCTTCGCAGCCGGTGATGGTGCATAGCCGCCCGCACCGTCCCGCGCGTACAACCGTTCCGGAGAGCAATCTCCTCTACCGTCATACCAGAAAATAACTGCCTTTTCAAAACCTTTCGATCACAAAGATCAGGATGATCACGCCAGACCATATACTTCCGCCTCCGCCGCAGTGATGATCTCAGGGCCTGCCACGCGTTCCTTTGCAACAACATACGCTGTCATCTCCTCAGGCGCAAGATGCTTCCTGAGATCCTGAAGATTCACCCGTTCGTACGGCACCACCCGGTCGCCTGCGACACTCTTTGCACAGCTGTACAAATACCCGCGGCCGAGGAACTTCTCCGCATCCGAGCTTCGCAGATGCACAATCTTCTCATGAATCTCCGGCCGGTCAAGTCTCAGCTTCTCTACGTTTACTTCGTAGACCGTCTTCGTCGGCCAGAAAATCCGGTACTCCACGCTTTCGCAGTTTTCTGCGCGAATCATCTCGATATCTGTATGATACTGTTCAAGAAATCCGAAGTGGAAACCTTCAAACGCGTACGCAAGGTCGCGGCTGTGCAGTGCTGCCTCAAACGCATCTTTGGGGCGCGGATGAATCCGCGGAAGGGTTGCGGTGAGAAAATGTTCGGTGTTAAAAGGGGTATACGTCATGGGGAGTCCTGTTTTTGTGAAAATTTGTGTCTGTTTTCAAGATACTTCTTCTGCATGATTCTGTCATATGCCTCCCTTAACAGGATTTCTTTTCTCCTGTATGCGTGACTGAATCAGCTTCTTTGCCTCTGTTCTGCTTAAAACATACGTCGTAATCGTTCGCATCTCCGACTGGCTGACACGGATTGCGGTATCAGCATGACATGCCGGGCAGCGAAGAACGGGCGCTCCGTCGACAATGCCGGTGCCGGTGATTTCACGAAGAATTAAAGAAAAAGAGGAGCCGCAAGCAGGGCAACAGTAGGTACTGCCAAAGTATCCTGAACTTTCAGTCAATAGTTACCTCCGCTTCACCGGTTTTGCGAAGAGTAAGAGATAACGAGGAGTCGTTCCTCCCCTTCGGGGAGTCACAGTCGCATGTCACTTCGTTCCATGCTCCGCTCCTTCCCTTCGGGAAGTCACTCATCGACGACCTCTGCACTCATACTCTCCTGCATCCGATCGCGCTCCTCTGCAATCCTCGCCTCATAGTTGAGGTTTGTCCGGTACTCTGCCAGCTGTTCGGCGAAGATCGTCTCATACACCTGCATCCAGTACCGCATCTGATCTCCTGTCGGAACGATCCCGGCACGGTCAGCGATCGCGTCTGTTATCTCCTGTTCCAGCAGATGAAACGCACGCTGACCACCGCGTGTTGCGATCACTGGAAATGCAAGATCGGTCAGCACATCAAAATAGTTCTGACGAAGTCTGTCCTCATCCTGCATCATTCGTTTCCGGTACTGTATCCATGCCCCTGCATCAGGGTCCAGTTCTCCTGCGGGTATGGAGAGCCTGGCATGGTATCCGTAAAGGCTGTGCTGGATGACCGAGGTAAGATAAGCGGTTTTGTTGGCAAATCCCATTCGGTGAATGAGTTCGCCGAATGTGCAGTACTCTTTGTCGGTAAGGACTGCGTAAAGTGTTTTTCTCACGTAATTAATTAGTTCTGTCATGATGTCTCTGGAGATATACATCATATATCATATGTCAGTTGTTTCTGCGCGGTTAGACACCCTCGTGAAAAAATATCCACATTTTTTTCGAAAACGCCTTTTTTGCGCTCTGTCCAATAACAACCATCGAAGTATATTCTTATACAAAGAAAAACAAATATAGTACACAAGAGTAGTGGAATACTCATTCATCATCAGGTGGATGAGTGTGGCCGGAACTTTTGTGCATCAGTATCTGAGAAACTCCGTCGTTGATATCTGACATATGATATACTTCAGATGTATGACCAACGGCAATACTGAAAGGATGACCGCCGATAAGCTAATCATCTGTGACGGCGAAAATAACTAATGTCTGCATTGGTTTCTGTTTTGACGGCTGAAACGATTCAGACATCTCCGGTTTCGCCCGAGGGTATTTGTAATCTTTCTCCTGGGTTCCTGATGCGCGTTGTAAGCCCCGAGGCTTGGCGCAGCTCTGTCACCTCCCTTCGGTGGTGTTCGCCGCAAAATACCTTTGGTATTTATTGGCTGTTCGAACGTGGTCTTTTGTAGTATATATAGGTATCCGAAAAATGGGGGAAAACAGCGTCCGGTGAGCGGTGTTGGCAAAATCCCGGATCTTCGAAAGGTATGTATGGGGGATTTCGTTGATGTATGTTAATTTTTATATAATATTATATGTATAATGGTGTGGGGAGTATGTTTGTATTGTCATGCCGGTTAGTGTGAACGCGCACACTATTTTGAAACCTGTTTTTGGATGTATTGAATCCTCTCAGGAGAGGACGCAATCTCACGAAAAATATTAACCATAATTTCACGACAAACATCAAAATTATGAGGCGAAAACCTTGCGCATGTCAGAGGGCAACTTGCAAAAATTGAATAAAATTGGTAGGATACTGACACGCACAAATTTCAAAACTAAGCCAGTATTTCACTTGTATTTCGATTTAAAAAACAGAATGAGTAGATTTAATAGGATGAATCGATCATAATACTATCCTGATAGGATAAAAAAATCTCCACTCATTGAATAAAAGTGTCTGTGCGATTGTTTGTCCGACCAAATATATGTGGTGTGTGTATGTCATTGAATGATAATTCTCAGGATAAAGTATCGTACAGATGTTGGATACATCGGCTGCTGTTGATCTTTGTAGCTATGTTGATCGCAGGTGCACTGCTCGCAGGACCGGCGGCAGCGGATACATATGTCACAAATTTTTCCGAACTGAAGTCTGCGATTACTGCTAATAAGGACCCCGTCATCGTGATCTGCGAGAATATTTCTCTCACTGCGGTGCTCACCATCAATTCTGATGTCACTATCACTACCGATGGCACAGACCGCAGTCTCATCCGTTACTCTGCATATAAAAATTCCATCTTCAAAATCAGCTCAGGAGGTAATCTGACACTCACTGGAAATGATTCTGGAATCCTCACTCTCGATGGATATAATCTTGCAGTTTCCACTAATGGTGCCGGCGTCTACGTTGATGGTGGCAATTTCACGATGAGAAACTGCACGATCACCGGTAATAAAGCTAATGCGAGTGGTACTAGCAAAACTACCTATAGTGGCGGCGGCGTCTACGTTGCTAGCGGTAATTTCACTATGAGTGGTGGCACGATCACCGGTAACACTGCTACTGCTAACGGTGGCGGCGTCTACGTTGCTAGCGGTAATTTCACTATGAGTGGTGGCACGATCACCGGTAACACTGCTACTGCTAACGGTGGCGGCGTCTACGTTGCTAGCGGTAATTTCACTATGAGTGGTGGCACGATCACCGACAACACTGCTAAGGACAGCGGCGGTGTCTACGTCCAGAATGGCGGCATTCTCACCATGAATGACAGCATTATTTCAGACAATTACGGCAGCAATGCCATCTACTTTACCGGCACTCATATCATCGTGAATAACTGCACTATCTCCGACAACAATGCCGCTGGACTCAGTTGTAGCGGTAATACCATCGTGAATAACTGCACTATCTCCGGCAACAGTGGTCTCGGACTCAGTTGTGGCAGCAATGCCATCGTGAATAACTGCACTATCTCCGGCAACAGTGGTACCGGACTCAGTTGTGGCAGCAATGTCATCGTGAATAACTGCACTATCTCCGGCAACAGTGGTACATCTGGCGGCGGCGTCAAGGGAGCGAATGTTACTATGAATAGTTGCACTATCTCCGACAACACTGCTACTGACGGTGGCGGCGTCTTCGTTAACGGTGTTTTCGTTATGAATGACAGTACAATCTCCAACAATACCGCCATAGGTGGCAGCGGTGGTGGCGTCTACATCTACAGCAGTACTTCCACTATGGGTACTTTTACTATGAATAGTGGCTCAATCTCCGACAACAACGCGATGATTGCGAGCTCGTTCTATGGCGGCGGCGGCGTCTACGTTAATGGTGTTTTCGTTATGAATGGTGGCACAATCACCAACAATACTGCTACATATGGCGGTGGTGTCATTCTTGGTGTTGGTTACAACAAGATTTTCGATATGAAGGGCGGCACGATCACCGGCAACACTGCTACTGGTAAAGGCGGTGGCGTCTACACTTACGGCTGTTTCACTATGTTTGGCGGCACGATCACCGGCAACACTGCTACTGATAAAGGCGGCGGCGTCTACCTTGACAGCAACTCGTTCAGTATGTGTGATACCGCCACCATCTCCGGCAACATCGCGACGAATGGCGGTGGTATCTACGTTGTTGACGGTACTACTTTCAATATGAATGGTGGCGAGATCTCCGACAACAGTGCAACGATGAATGGCAGCGAAGTGTATCTGTCTAGTTCATCTAACCCCAAATTTTGGATTTCGAGTGCTTCGAACATAGGGCCAAACACGACCTACATCGCTGCCAACACATTTATCAAAGTCGGATTCCTTCCTAGCGATAATAAACCGGTAGTCCAAAACATCACTCCCCAAAATCAGACCGAGGGTGCCAAAATTGTGCAGCTGTTTACTGGTGCAACAGCTGAGTCCGAAGACTACTTTACTCTGTCGCCGGATTTGAAAGGGATAGCGCTGAAATATTCTGATGTATCTTCTCCGCCAGAGTTGCGTATCGTCATTATCAACTCCGACTACTCTCTCACTGTAATCAATGGCAGCGGCACCGGTTCCTACCCTTCCGGGCGTTCCGTCAGCATCAGCGCTACCCCTCAGTCTGGCAAAGAGTTTGTCAACTGGACAAGCAGTATGGGAGGTACCTTCGGTAACAATGAATCCGAAACTACCACCTTCATCATGCCTGATAATGACGCTACCGTCACGGCAACGTTCAAAGATATCTCTCCAACCGATTACTCTCTCACTGTAATCAATGGCAGCGGCACCGGTTCCTACCCTTCCGGGCGTTCCGTCAGCATCAGCGCTACCCCTCAGCCCGACAAAGAGTTTGTCAACTGGACGAGCAGTATGGGAGGTACCTTCGGGAATAATGAATCCGAAACTACCACCTTCATCATGCCTGATAATGACGTCACTGTGACGGCAAACTTCAAAAATATACTCCCTACCCCTGTTCCGACGTTCCGGCCCTCCGTAGACTCCTCTGATAGTAAATACAGTGACACGATCATCGCATATATTGATGATACCGGCGCCGCATCCTTCGACAATCTCCTTGGTTTTATCAGAATCATCCTCCCCAAAGGAACATACGGCACCGTTATTCTCAACACCGCTCCGTCTGGAGTTACAGCACCTCTGGACAGCTACACTGTCTGCAATATCACTGTTCCAGAGTTTCAGGGCTTTGCGCAGATAGAGTTCAGCGTTCCGATAGCCCTCCTGAGAGATCAGGGATTAACAGTGAACGATGTCGTTCTCCGCCATTATACAAATGGTCAGTGGGTAAACCTCCCGACCTTCTACCTCGGTGAAGAACGCGGCGCAGCAACATATGTTGCCTCCACCAGCAGTTTCTCACCGTTTGCGATCGTCTACGAACGCGGAGGCGCAACAATCGTTGAGAAGTCCACGCCGCAGCCGACCGCCTCCTCCGGCACTGCGAAAACCGCAGCAGCAACTGCTGTACCAACAGTTGCAGATGATCAGACGCAGTCTGCGAACTCGGATTCGCAGACCATTTCAAGCAATAGCGGTGCAACAGCAGCACCTACGCTGACCCAGGCACCCGCATCTCTGGCAGGATTGTTTGCAGGGCTTCTTGCTGCCTGCCTGCTCGTAAGAAGGAGGGTATAACCCTTTCTTCTTCACAATGCGGTGAATGAACATACTGATAAACTATGTTTATCTCATCATTCGACCTCACTCAATCAGATTTCCACCAAAAATCAGCTGTTTGCTGCACCGGCGGCACATGGCACCATCCGATACATCCAATGATGACCCGGGTAATAATTCCTACCCGATTAAATTCGTAAAAGCAGATGTTTCCCGCAATAATATGCGGAAAAACATTCGATTCATCACAATCAGCACACACACATCGGATGGTGCCGGCCGTTACCGGTGAATCTACCGGTCGGGATAGACATCAAAAATGATCAGCCGCAGACTTCATATCAGGCAGATATTCTGATTGTCCCCCCACCCCTAATCCCGCAAATACAGAAGTGATCTGTCTATGAACATTACCAGAGATATCTTTGTTCTCATAATTCTTTTTGGTATGTTTGCCGGCTTCATGATAATCATCATTCCGATGATTATGGCGTGAAGACGGCGAACAGAACCAGATTTTTTTTTCGATGTCACAGACATAGCGGACAGCACCGGCTTTGTCCATAAATTCGTTTATTGATAACTGACGTATCGTTGTAGCTCCGTCCACGATCGCATGCCTTTCCCACGCCGCCACGTCGTGTTTAACTCTCCTTTCAGGAGTCGTTTTGGCCTGCTCACTACTTCGCGAGAACACACAGAAATTTTACGAAAAAAACATCACGGAAATGCATTGTTTTCGGGTTCCGTGATGTTCACGTCTGCTCCGTGATGTTTTCCCATAAAATTTCCGTCTGTTCCGCTTTTCCGTGGGCGGCCGGGAATTAATAGGCAACATCGACAGCACCCATAAAAGCACCCCTAAATAAAGTGAATTTGTTCCCCGGTCAGTCAGAATTGTGAAAGAGTTATACCCGAATACTTCCAACACTCCTCTACCATGAAACTGGTATACACCGGCAAAACAAAGAATGTTTTCGCTCTTGACGACGGAAACTATCTGCTGAAGTTTAAGGACGACTGTACCGGCGCTGAAGGCGTTTTCGATCCCGGGATGAACACAGTGGGCCTGACCATTGACGGCGCGGGCCGTGCCGGTCTCCGGTTGACCAAGTACTTCTTTGAGATTCTGAACACGAAAGGTATCCCGACACATTACATTGACTGCAACATCAATGATGTGACCATGACCGTGATTCCGGCAAAACCATTCGGCAAAGGCCTTGAGGTCATCTGCCGGTTCCGTGCGGTCGGCAGCTTCTACCGCCGCTACGGCGACTATGTCAAAGAGGCCGCAAGCCTTCCGGCATTTGTTGAGACAACTCTCAAAGATGATGCCCGCGAGGATCCGCCGATCACCAAAGACGCACTTGACATCCTCGGCATCGTCTCTGCAAAGGACTACGAGATCTTAAAGGACCTCACCCAGAAGATTGCCACCATCATCAAAGATGAACTTGCCAAAAAGGACATTGACCTCTATGACATCAAGTTCGAGTTCGGCAAAGTCGGCGACAAAATTGTTCTCATCGATGAGATCTCAGGCGGAAACATGCGTGCCTACAAAAACGGCAAACACATCCAGCCGCTCGATCTCGAAAAAATGGTCCTGGATGCATAAATCCTGATTATTTATTTTTTTATCTGTTGTCTATTACGTTCTGCTCCGCCCACGACTCGCATGCCTTCCACACGCCGTTTCGTCGTGCTCACTGCTTCACAGAAAAAACGGAGCACACGAAAAAAAGATCACGGATCAAACGTGAACATCACTGAATCCGAAAACAATTCATTTCCGTGATGTTCACGTCTACTCCGTGATTTTTTCAGTGATATTTCCGCGTGTTCCGTTTTTCCGTGGGCGGAGCAACCGTCGCCTACTCCTCACAACACAAGGATCGTCTTGTCCCCGAGCAGCTCCGTGATAGTATCATTGCTCTGCAGCTTACCATCCAGATACACGCCCTGAAGATTTTTCAGATACGCCGGCCGCGTCCCAAACCACTCAGAGATCATCTCTGCAATGTACTCTGCTCCCTGTCCTGAGCCTGCGAGGATATACGGTCGTCCCTCATTGCGGACATTCATGTAATAATGGAATGCCGCCTTTGCATCCGCATACGCAATCATTCGTGCCGCATCCTCAATGATCGGCAGATCAGCCTCCTGCGCATACTGGGTCACCTGACGATAGTAGGGAATGTAGTTATTCATCCCTGACGGATACGCATCAACCGTTGCCGTGAGCTCATCACTCACCCTGTTGTGTATCTCATAGAGCGAAACATCCACATTTGTCTCGTACGGACTGATATCAGAAACATTCACATCATCGTACAGATAAAAAACATCCAGCTCAGCCTCGGGATCAGATCCAAGCGAGTGCCAGTTGGCGGGATCTGCGTACTTGATCGCAATCGTCTCCGGTACATCCCCTGCCATATAAATCGCCCCGACTCCGATGACAACCAGAATGATAATTCCTACAAACAGCCAGATCATCGGCATCCATTGTTCAAGATCATTTCCTTTCATGTGAAAAACTCCGTGAGTGTCTTTTGTTGTCTGATATCACGCAGCATCTTTGCATGCGCCAGCCAGAAATTTGTGGAAAGCAGCGCTTGTGCAGCAGATGTCGCCTCGGCAAGAGTACCGACCCGCACCGGAGCTGTCGCAAGCGAAGCATGTGACGCCTCGCGGATTACCCAGGTCCCAAGAGGCGCCCAGTACTCGCCTGAGATGTCGCGGATGCAGAGCACCTTTGCACACCTGCCGATACTTTTCAGATACTCCAGCACCGCAAGCCGGGCCGAGTAGTACGCGCCGCCAATCGGCGAGTACTTGCTTTTTGTCAGACCTGCTTCTGCATCCTCGATGATGGTCTCCTCCTCGCCTGCCCAGAGAGAATGTTTCTGCCAGCGCTCAATCATCTCAAACTTCCACTCCTCTGCAGGAATCAGCAGGAAACAGAGACTGTTGCCGTGCAGGGTCGCACAAAACACCTGAAACTCAGGCAGCGCAGGCATACGAACCACATCGCGCTTCATGCCGGACGAGATCATATCATCCGTCGCCGTGATTGCCCAGCGGGTCGGGACAACTTTTCTCTGCACACCAAGAAGGCCTGAGGTCAGAAGATTCGTGATCTTATACACATCAGTCCCGTTCTCAAACAAAATGCGTGCCGCTTCCGTCGCACGGAGATCGGTGTCTGAGGTGCACCGGTCAACGATCCGCGACACGCTTGCATTGTCGATCACATCCAGCTTTTTCATTGCGCCTGACATCCCGACCGGTGCAACCGTTCCGTCGAAGTTCAGATCAAACTGCACCGGTTTCGCAAACGCTACCTCAACGTCAAGAGGTTTATTGGAGAGTGCGATCTCCTGAATTTTTTCGGTGTCAGGCAGTTTTACGTCCATCTCTTTTCCGCCGCGGATCGTTCTGGACCGGATGTTTACAATGTCGTCGATCGAGAATCCCTCGCGTACCCACTGAAGCGGATTGTCAGAGTCATTGATCATCAGAGGGCCGCCGATCACTCTCGGGTAACCGTAACTGCCGACGAATACCGAAGGGGACGCTCCCATGTACTCGCTGACCGGCCGGACATCTTTGAGTGCGTGAAACCTCCGCGTGACAGGACAGTTCGGCAGGCCGCAGAGACCTTTTCCTTTGCAGACAGCACACTGGGACGGCATTTTGTTACTTTTGTTGTTTCAGGTCAGTTAGCTCAGCATCAGGATGCGTCTTCAGATATGCGGCGATCTCGGGCTTGTGGAGAAGCAGACAGTTTGTGCAGGCCCAGATTTTTCCGCCAGAGGAACTGTCCACAAACTCTCCAAGCTCGGTGTCATGGCAGGGATAGAACGGGCAGTAGCAGAAGTCGCAGGACTGCCCCTCAAAGTGGCAGGGATAGTAGGGACAGCTTTTTTTCTGCCACTCGACCCAGTGGTTTCCGCCGTAGCGCGAGTAGATGAAGTAGGATGGTGTCCTTCGGACAACACGACCTTCATGCCGGTCAAGCGATGCGGTAACCCCGTTGAGGACTGCATCATACACGCGTCGTCCTACCTCGGTGAAGGTTCCGGCATACAAATGACGCGGGGTGCCTGATGGGATCGCCGCAACGACGACCGCGTCTGATGTGGTGCCGGTAAAGTCGCGTCCGAGATTTTTCAGGGCATGGGCTTTTGCTTCGGTCGCGGTTATGATCGTTTCAAGAATTGCCGCGTCCGAGAGACTTTCGTCTGAGGTTACGATGATGTTGATGGTGTGGGGTTTGGCCGGGTCAGGGTTTGGGTTGGAGACGCCGGCTGTGACGAATACGGTGATGTAGTCGTACTGAAGCACGCAGAGGTTGTGCATCGAAACTGCAGTCAGAAGACCGAATGCATCAGTTTCGTATCCTTTTGCTGTGAGGATGTCCCTGATATATACAAGAGGGTTGTCGTGATCAAAATTATTCGGAACGGTTCGGTTGAGAATGGTGGAGATGTTTTTCATGCCGCCGTCAACACCGGTGCTTGCCGCACGCCATGTGCCCCGGATGTAGACGGTCTCTTTGTCGTAATGGTATCTCACTGCTTCTCCTCAGTTATTACATATCTCTGCGGCTGAGCTCTTTACTGTATGTGTTTTTGCGTGTTCGTTGAAAAAAGGTAATACCGTCCGCACCAAACATATGGTCATGTTTTGGCAGCCGCTCTCGGTTGAGTCATGGATTGGCATGCGCAGAGGCTCGTTATCTGATGTGAAGGATTCGGTAAATACGATCATCGAAGATGTCAGAGTAAACGGCGATAAGGCGCTGTTCTCTCTGACGGAAAAGTTCGATCATCAGAAACTTTCCTCGCTTGCAATTTCTTCTGAGGAGATTGATGCAGCGTACGATCATGTGTCTCCCGAGCTGGTGCAGGCGCTGATTGAAGCTGAGGCGCGGATCACTCAGTTCCATGAGTTACAGAAGAGCAAAACGCTGTGGCTTGAGGAGATGGAGCCGGGCATTACGCTTGGGGTGAAGACGACGCCTCTGGACCGTATCGGTGCATACATCCCGGGCGGCCGCGCTGCGTATCCGTCGACCGTTCTGATGACGACCGTTGCTGCACGGGTTGCGGGCGTTCCTGAGATTGTTGTCTGCACGCCGCCAAAGGTCAATCCCTTAACGCTGGTGGCCCTTGATATTGCAGGTGTTGATGAGGCGTATCAGATCGGAGGTGCTCAGGCAGTTGCTGCGATGGCTCTTGGTACCGAAACCATTCGTCCGGTGCAGAAGATTGTCGGTCCCGGCAATGTGTTTGTGACGCAGGCAAAAATGATGCTTCGCGAGTACGCTGACATTGATTTTCCTGCGGGACCGAGCGAGATCGGTATCATTGCTGATGCGTCTGCTGAGCCGCGCTATATTGCAGCAGATGTTCTTGCGCAGGCCGAGCATGATCCAAACGCTGCATGCGTTCTGGTGACCGACAGCAAAAAGCTTGCAGCAGAGGTTGGAGATGAGATTGCTCAGCAGATTGCGAATGCTCCGCGCCGTGAGATTATGGAAAAAGCCCTTGCCCACTCAGGGTATGTGATTGCGGAGAGTATGGAGGATGCAACGGATCTGATGAACCGGATTGCTCCTGAGCATCTTTCGATTCAGACGGTGGACGCGCTCTCGACACTCTCCGGCATCCGTCATGCAGGCTCGATCTTCATCGGTCCGTACACGCCGGTCGCCTGCGGTGATTATGCGTCCGGCACGAACCATGTGCTGCCGACCGCAGGGTATGCGAAGAGCTACTCTGCTCTTGATGTGAATCATTTCATGAAGCGGTCGCAGGTGCAGATGGTGACCCGCGAGGGACTTGAGTCGATCGGCGATGTGATCGAGGCACTCGCTACTGCGGAGGGACTTGCGGCCCACGCGAACTCGGTGCGGCTCCGACGCGAATAATTTTTTTGGAATTATTTTTTTGCGATAGGAGTTCCGCGGTGATGAATTTCATCGTTTGAGATTTTTACTGTTTTTTTCCTTATTTGGAGTAACCACGGAATGCACGGAAACATCACGGAGCTTCACGGAATGCACGGAAACATCACGGAGCTTCACTGAATGCACGGAGAACGCCTGCGGCGCCGGAATGCACGGAAGAACAAAGGAGATGGAAGAAGTCCTCAAGTATTTTCTCCATATAAAATAAAGCCGAAGAATATCTCTTTCTTAGCTCTTCCGTGCATTCCGGCGCCGCAGGCGTTCTCCGTGCATTCAGTGAAGCTCCGTGTTCTCCGTGCATTTCGTGGTTACTCCAAACGAAACCAAAGTTGAGATCTCTCACCTCAACAATTTCAAAAAAAAATTTAGATCTTCCGGGCGATCGTCAGATAACCCGTGTGCGACACTTTCGTCGAGGGCCGCGTTCCCCGTGCGCTCCGCGTCAGTTCGCGCTCCATGCACTCAAACGTCTGCACGCACTCCTCGCCGAACAGCCGCCGTGCCGTATCCATCACACAGAACGTCTGCTCAAGGAACGGCGTATAGGTTGCGAAGTATCCGCCGGTCCTGAGAAGTCCGTAGGCATGCTCCACATGCTGCGGCTCAATCATCATATCCAGATGCACCACATCAAACGGCCCGTCCGTAACCGCGAGCACATCACATGCCCGGCACTCAACATTCGTAAGCCCTGCATCACGGATGTTTCCCTCCGCAACGCGGGAAAACTCCTCGCGTGCCTCACACGTCACCACAGACTTTGCAACGCCGCCGAAAAAAATCGTCGCAATCCCTGAACCGGTTCCTGCATCAAGCACGCGGTCGCGGGCAGACATACCGGTATAGGCAATCACCATGCCGATATCCTTTGGCATCATCGGTGCGCCGGTGCGTTTTCCATGAGAGAAAAAATCCGTCGGCCTTGGCACAAGGACCGTGAACGGTTTTTCCAAGTGCGTCAGAATCGTATCCCCGCTCTCAAGTTCAGCCACCGCCGAAAGATCAATCATCCCGAGATCCGTCGAAAGTTTCCCCTCTCCGGCCCGCACATAATACTCGCGGCCGTGACCGCGGACAATCACCCGGTTTGGTCCGATCATTCTACTGCCGTAAGTTTCAGAATTGCCTCGGCAATATCGCCGTTGCATGATTCAAGTGCTGCGCGTGCAGTCTCCGGCGACACCTGTGTCTGGGACGAAACAAGCTCCACATCAGACTCAGGGATCTCCACCTTCGCCGGCTCAAACCGCGGAGTGCCGGTCAGCTGGTACGAAGTCTGGCCCTGCATCGTAATGCCGACAACCTCAGCCGGCTCAAAGACATAGTTTCCTGAAGATGTGTAGACAACAACTCTCTCCACATTCTCGATCTCGTCCATCTTCATGCCCATCTTCTTCATTGCGGCCTTCATCTGTTTGGGGTTAACACCTGGCATCATAGTTTTTTACCTATCCTTACTCTATCATTTTTTTTCAATCAATCTTAACTCCATCGGGATTACTGACGGTTTTTCCCCTGACGAACCTTGACTGCAGTTCCATAGGAAAATCCGATCATCTCAGTACCCGAAAGCATCGCCATACCGGTTGCAAGCAGATTATCATCCTCATCAACCACAAGCACCTCATCCTCGGCCATGATCGCAGGATCGCTTGAAACCACATGCTTTGCCATCGCATTTTTGCCGTCAAGAATGAACGGCACCGCATCGCTCATCACCACAACACGATTTTTCGGTGCGGCAAGGAATGCATGCAGGCGTTCTGCCGCAGGATACCCAAGCGTCAGTCTGCCGTCGCCGGCGCGGACCGTTATTAACCTCGTCTTGCCTGAGTTCGCGTATCTGATGCGTTTGGTGTTTGAGTAGGCAAACGTGGTGTCGTCAGGAAACATCGCGTCTCCTGCTCCCCTGCCGAACTGAAAATCAGCGATGCGGCGCACCCGCAGCAAACTGACCGGCAATAAGCTCGTTAACTCTTCTGATGAAATCATCTTCACAACCTTTCGGGATATATGCCCCCGCAGCAATATTATGTCCTCCGCCCGCACCGTCAAACTCTGCGGCCGCTGCAACCAGTGCCGCCTGCAGGTCAACGCCGCGGCGGAGTACTTTTTCATAGGTCCTCATCGAAATTTTGACAAGATCCGGCTCGTCAGAGACATAGCACAGCACCATAATCGGTTTTGACGGATCGAGTTTGGACAGCGCCATACCTGCTCCGATGCCGACGATCGTGTCAGGGTATGTATCCCTCGTGTGGATCCACTGCAGATGTCCTGCGTCGGTGACGCCCGCGGACAGAATGTGCTCGCAGAGTTCGCGGATGATCGTGCGGTGATGTCTGAGCATGTGCTCTGCCTCGCGGTACTGGGTTCCCCGGTCGCCGAAGCAGACTGCTTCACCGATTTTTGGCTTTGCCCATCTGCCGCAGGCGTTCAGCATGGTTGCATACTCTGAGGCGTTGCGCAGAGGCGACAGCTCGGTCTCGTGCGGGAAGAAGTAGAGCTCGGCAAACAGCCGTTCGGTTGACTCGCCGTTGGCGATCATCTGTTCGGCAATGATGCTTGTAAGAAGCTTTGCTTCATCCGCTTCCAGAGACTCCCAGACCCGCTGGTCCGTGGACTTTTCATAGATACCAAGCCGGATCAGAAGATCAGCGGCTGCTTTCGGGTCTCCTGAAAGGCCCGGGAGAATCGGGTCGTCGCTGTTGGCGAGGCAGAGATGGAGGGGGCGCGTTGAGAGTCCGTAGCAGTTGATGCCTTTGGTGATTCTTACGCGTCCGGTCTGTGCACCGTCCTCTGCAATCCACCGGGCGATGCCGGTTAAGCCGCAGGTTTCGCGTGCCATCATGTCGCCCACGTTGCCGACAACCGCGAGCTCCGCAAGGTCGGCGTTGTCTGGGTCAAGTTTTCGCGCAAGCATGTAGACGATGCCTGCCGCAGAACATTTCGCATACTCAGGTCCGTACAACTGTGCGTTGACCTGGGGATAGATCGTGCCGTTTGGTGCAGGCTGGTTGATGTGATGATCGAGGATCAGCACGTCATCAGCTTTCATTCCTGCCTCTTCCATGAGGTTTTGCTGGCCGGCACCGAGGTCGGTGAAAACTTTGAGGGTGTCGTCATCTGGCACATGGCGCATGGTCAGCGGTTCAAGCTGGCGGACGAAAACGGGTGTCACGGGGATGCCGAGACGCGCAACCGCCTGTGCGGCAATTGCTTCGCTGGTGATGCCGTCTGCGTCGATGTGCGAGATAAGCGTCACTGCGTGCGCATTTCTGATGATCTCGGCTGCGGCACTGATGTCCTCAATGAAACCCATTCCTATGTACTTGGCGCTCCGGCAAACTATAGGTATGGGATGGTGTGGTTTGGTACTTTTATCAGTGATCCGCCCACGGAAAAACGGAACACACGGAATTCGAAAGTATTTTTTATTATTTCTGTGATGTTCACGTCTGCTCCGTGATGTTTTTTCCGTCAATATTTCCGTGTCATCCGTTTTTCCGTGGGAGGCCATACATTAAGGAGGCCAAAAATTAATAGACAACACCCTCGGGAGGCTCACATCACACACAGAGATGCAAACGTCGGATGGTTTAAGCGGTTTTGATGCAGATTACATAATTATCAGGTCTGGTCCAGACCGAAATATTCGGAGATACTCATGCGGGAGCTGCTTTCATTTGGTCTTTCAGGCATTGTTTCGGCTGATACCATGCGGGTCGTTGACAGGAACACGGACGGCTGCGGTGTTTCGGCGATGCAGAGAATGGAGAGCGCAGGCGCTGCTCTTGCGTTTGCTGTCAGGAAGGAAAATCCGTCTCGTGTCGCAATTCTCTGCGGTCCCGGAAACAACGGCGGCGATGGACTGTGCGCCGCACGCCACCTGTCTGCAGACACCGATGTCATGGTATACTGCTGCGGCGAACCAAAGACCGTCGAGTCCCGCGTCCAGTATGCGGCACTCGCAGGATGTCCGGTGACGATATTTTCCGAGCCGCCACCAGAGATCTTCTCTGCCGACGTAATTGTGGACGCTCTGTTTGGAACAGGTGCACGCCTGCCGCTTCGTGAACCGTACGCCGGCCTGGTCTCTCGTATGAACACGTCTGGTGCACGCATCATTGCCTGTGATGTGCCGACGCCAGGGGGCCGGGCAGACCGCGTTGTCGCGTTTCATCTCGCAAAGACCCCGGGTGCCGAGGTGTACGGGATCGGGATTCCACTCGCAGCAGAAGTTTTCTGCGGAGAAGGAGATCTTCTTCTGATTCCTGAAAAGTCAGCGGGTTCCCACAAAGGCTCGGGCGGCACCGTGCTGGTGGTAGGCGGCGGCCCCTATCAGGGAGCGCCGTTCCTTGCAGGAGTAGCCGCACTTCGCGCAGGCGCAGACATTGTCCGTGTTGCATCGCCCTCAGACGGCTTTATGCCTGACATTATTCACGAACGCCTGTCTGGGAACCATGTTTCCAAGGAGCACCGCGAGCATCTCGTATCCCTCGCAGAAAAATCCGACGCAGTTGTCTGCGGTCCGGGTCTCGGCACTGCATCAGACAGCCTCTCGGTCTGCTTTGATGTGGTTGCCGCTGCACGAAAAGCTGTTGTGGATGCGGATCTGATCAGAAACCCTCTGCCGCATGCGAGGGATGGAACTATCTATACGCCGCATGCAGGAGAGTTTGCCCGCATCGCGGGAGCTGCTGTTCCTGCCGGACTTTTTGAGCGAGGGTCTGCGGTTCGTGCGGCGGCAGCTGCTGCAAACGCGACGATCATTCTCAAAGGCCCCATTGACACGATCTCTGACGGCACGCGTGTCAGGTTCAACAAAACCGGCGCACCAGGCATGACCACCGGCGGAACAGGCGATGTTCTCGCCGGCTGCACGGGCGGTCTCCTTGCCCGCATGAAACCGTTTGAGGCTGCGTGCGCCGCGGTCTATGCGACCGGCCTTGCCGGAGGCATCGCCGATGATGAGGCCGGAGACGGGCTTCTTGCAACCGATCTTCTAAGGCATCTGGCGCATACATTATACAGAGAGGAGTGAGACATGCCTACATTCACACACTTAAACGAAAAGAACGAAGTCCATATGGTTGACGTCACCCCCAAGCCCGACGTTGCCCGCGAGGCAACCGCCAGCGGGAGAATTTATCTCAGGCCCGAGACGCTGAAAGCAATAGCCGAAGGAACGGTTGTGAAAGGAAACGTCCTTGCAACAGCGCAAGTGGCGGGCACCATGGCAGTGAAGCAGACCTGGGCAATCATTCCCATGTGCCACCCGATTCCGGTCGGCGCGGTGACGGTTGCGTTTGATCAGACTGCCGAGTACATTGAGGCGACGTGCCGCGTCAAGACGTTCGGCAAAACCGGCATTGAGATGGAAGCGCTGACTGGTGTTTCAGTAGCCCTTCTGACGATCTGGGACATGGTGAAGTCTGCTGAGAAGGATGAAGCAGGCCAGTATCCGGCGACGCGGATTGAAGGAATCCATGTCGTGGAAAAGATCAAAGCAGCTGCTTGAGTAAAAATTCTTTTTTTGTTTCTGTGAGTTTGCATCTTCACCCACGAGTCGCCCACGGAAAAACGGAACACACGGAGTTTCACAGAAAAAAAACATCACGGAGCAGACGTGAACAGCACGGAAATAATTGTTTTCAGATTCCGTGATGTTCACGTCTGCTCCGTGATCTTTTTCCGTCAATATTTCCGTGTGTTCAGTGTCTTCCGTGGGCGGAGCTGACCAATCCCAAACTGTGTTCCCCAATAACCGAATTTATGTCAAAGCCCTTTTCGCCCACATCATTTTATAGCACATACACCCAATAATACACAGTTTACAGCACTGTGCCGTCATGGTGCAGCTGTATATCACAGGAATGTGGCAGCATATCCGAAGAATATTCGGATGATAAGACTGCTGAACCTGAGGTGAAAGCAAAAATGTCCAAATCAATGTATGGATACGTTCGGGATGCGTGGAAGAGACCCGCAGACTCTGGTGTAAAGAAACTCCTCTGGGAGAGAATGCAGGTATGGCGCCGTCAGGGCGCAGTCGTCCGCCTTGAGCGTCCGACCCGTATCGACCGTGCCCACGCACTCGGCTACAAAGCCAAGCAGGGCATCATTGTTGTTCGTGCATCCATCCGCCGTGGTGGCCGCAGAAAGTCCCGGTACATCCGCGGACGCAGAACCAACCGTATGGGAATGCGCAAGGCAACGCCTGGAAAGAATCTGCAGACCATCGCAGAAGAGCGCGCAGCAGACCGCTACCCGAACATGGAAGTTTTAAACTCCTACTGGGTTGGACAGGACGGAAAGAGCAAGTACTTCGAGGTCATCCTTGTTGACCGCTGCAGCCCGTCTGTCCTTGCCGACAAGAATCTCGCATGGGTTGCAAACACCCGTGGACGTGTCTACCGCGGCAAGACCTCCGCAGGCAGAAAGGGACGCGGACAGCACAACCGTGGAACCGGTACCGAAAAGTGCCGCCCGAGCATCCGTTCCAACAAGAGCCAGGGCAAATAACCCTGTCTTCTTTTTTTCCATTATGATTACCGACGCCTGTGTATTCGCAAACCAGGACCAAGCCGCAACAGTTCGGCGCCTTCTTCTTACCGGTAAATCCTGCGGACTCTCCCGCATGGTTATCTGCGGCACTGCACCCGACATTCCTGACTCCTATGCCGGAGTAGAAGTTCTCCGCGGCAGGGTTGTTGGCAAACAGAACGGCAAAACGTTTCTTGACACCATGAAAAAAATACCGAAAGGTGTTGTTGTAATGGTGTATGTTGGAGAAAACAGCTTCAACCGAACCGCCATCACCACAAAAGGCGTTCATCTGCTGACGGGGATCGCAGATCTTCCGAAAGGCGGGTTTGACCACATCGTCGCAAAAATGGCGGCTGATCACACCACCGGTGTGGTGATCGATCTCTCCCGCATCATCGATGCAAAAGGAAGGCGGACAGCTCTTTTGCGATATGCAGAAATTCTTCTGCTGCACCGGAAGTTCCGTTTCCCTCTCGTGATCGCAAGCGGAGCCGACACAATCTTTGGCATCAGAAATGTGGAAGAGACTCTTGCGCTCTGCTCACTGTTCGGCATGACGCGGGCAGAAACATATGCCGCACTGAACGGTCTTGACGCTGTACTCAGCCCACCCCGGCCGGTGCGGATCGTGGAGGATGCATGAGACCGCTTCCGCCGACCCTTCGCGAAAACCGGAGATATATTCTGGTGAAAATTGCCGGAGAGTTTACCGCTCCCCTCACGCAGAAGGAGATCTATTTCACGATTTCCGAAGCGGTCACCTCGCTCTTCGGAGACGTCGGCTCTGCCGCGGTTCATGTTGCGGTCGTCTGGTCCGAAGACGAGCACGCGATCGTTCGGTGCAGCAGAGGATCAGAGCAGAAGGTCATTGCATCGCTTGGAGTTATCACAAAAATTCTGGGAGCTCCAGCAGTGTTTCACAGTGTCGCGGTGTCAGGCACCATCCATGGCGTCAAAAAACATCTGCATCCAACAACATGGGATGACGAGGTCATCGCCGGCTACCGGTGCTCAGGCAAAAAAGTTGATAGTCTTACAGGTAGTAATACGCACAGATATCTCACACGAGATGATATAATTAAGGAGTAATCATGCAGCCACAACAATATCAGATGGGAGGATACGATCGTGCCATCACGATGTTCTCTCCCGACGGGCGCTTATATCAGGTTGAATATGCCCGCGAGGCAGTAAAGCGCGGCACAACTGCTGTCGGCATCAAATGCAAGACCGGCGTTGTGCTTCTGGTTGACAAACGTGTCAGCTCCCGCCTTTTAGAGCCCTCGTCGATTGAGAAGATCTTCAGAGTTGATGAGCACGTTGGTGTTGCTTCCTCTGGTCTTGTCGGCGATGCACGGGCACTTGTTGACCGCGCCAGAATCGAGGCCCAGATCAACCGTGTCAGCTATGGTGAGCCGGTTGATGTGGAGACGCTTGCAAAGAAGCTCTGCGACCATATGCAGACGTATACGCTGTTCGGCGGAGCACGTCCGTACGGAACTGCACTGCTGATTGCAGGTGTAGAAACCGATGAATCCGGTACCCGTTACCGCCTCTTTGAAACCGATCCCTCAGGAACTCTCCTTGAGTACACGGCGACCGGTATTGGTATTGGAAGACCTGCGGTGATGAAGCTCTTTGAGGCTGAGTACAAGGAGAACATCTCTGCTGAAGAGGCAATCGAACTCGGTCTGAAGGCGCTTCACACCGCAACCGAGGGCAAGTTTGATGTCAACACGGTTGAGATCGGTATTGCCGGTTCCTACTCTGCGAAGAAGAAGACCGCAAAGAAAATCGAAGCTCCGAACGGGCATGAGTCGTCTCTTCTGCCGTTTAGAAAGCTGAACGCTGATGAGGTCAAGGTTGCGGTAGCAAAGTTTTCCAAGACGCAGGGCAGCTCTCCGGTTCAGGAAAAAGATCCGGACGTGTGAGTGAGGTAGAGGGATATGATCTCGCTTGATGATGCAGTGGTGGCGCGGCTTGAGACGCATGGTCTGAAGTTTGAGATTCTGGTGGATCCCGAACTTGCAGACAAGATGCGCCACGGCGATGAGTCGATTGCAATTGAGGACGTGGTCGCAGCGCTGTATGTGTATGAGAATGCTTCCCATGGCGACAAGTCGCCGGAAGAGGATCTGCAAAAGGCGTTTAAGACGACTGACTTTGAGCAGAATGCAAAACAGATCATTCTCAAGGGAGAGATTCATCTTACTACCGAGCAGCGCCGTCATTTAATAGAGGAGAAACGCCGCCGTGTCATCAACTTCATTGCGCGAAATGCGGTGAACCCGCAGACCGGACTTCCGCATCCGGTGACGAGACTTGAGATCGCCCTTGAGGAAGTGCGGGTGAACTTTGATCCGTTCAAGTCGGTGGATGAGCTGGTGAAAGAGACCGTGAAGGCTCTCCGCCCGATTCTTCCCATCAGATTTGAGGAGAGAAAGATTGCGGCAAAGTTCCCGATGGATTATGCTGCACGTGCGTATGGTGCGGTTTCCGGTGCTGCGTATGTTACGATGGAGAAGAATGAGTGGCAGAGCGACGGGTCATGGATCTGTGTGGTAAAAATCCCGGCCGGGATGCAGGAGGAGTTTTTCAGCCTGGCAAATCATGCGGCCAAGGGTGATGCCCAGCTCAAGATTTTAGAATAATATTAAAACATCTGAGAACTAATGATAGTAGATATTTCTGAGGAATACTTATGGCATCCAAGAGCAAGAAAGTAGCAAAGGGACGCGTCACCGGTAGTGCCGGACGTTTTGGCCCGAGATACGGTCGTTTCACCCGTAAAATGGTGAATGAGAGCGAAAAGATTTCCCGCGCAAAGCACCTGTGTCCGATGTGCGACACCGTTGCAGTAAAGCGTGTCGGTACCGGCATCTGGGAATGCAAGAAGTGCGGTTACAAGTATGCCGGCGGTGCATATGTTCCGCAGACTCCGGCTTTAAAGGTCGTTCTTCGTTCCATTGATACCAAGGGAGTATAACTGAATGGTCAGTTATAAGTGCGCCCGCTGTAAACAAACAGTTGAGATTGACGCAAATGTCCGTTGTCCCTACTGCGGACACCGCATTCTCTTTAAGGCGCGCGGTGCCGGAATGAAAGTACTGAAAGCCCGATGACATTCATAACATCATCGCGTAAACCGTCACCGGATGTGCGCAGACTTGCCAAGGAGATCGCCTTTGCGCTCGATCTCCCGTATGTCCAGCGGGGAAAGTCAGGTCTTCGGACGATGGATGCCGAAGACCCGGTAGTTATTTTTCTGTCCGGTGCAAAGCGGGGCGGTCAGCTTTTTGATCTGACGGTAAACGGAAAGATCGTTTTTTCAATGCTGATTACGAATGTTTTGACAAGCGAGAGGACGGGTCCGTTCCATCATGGTTTTGTGGTGCGGGAACGTGATCTTTATGATGCTTTGTCACCCCATATGCAGGTGATGTTTGATGCGGACGCTCCAGGTCCGATTGTGTTTGCCGGGACCCAGAAGATGCAGTATATTCTGCAAGTGATGGTGTGATGGCGACGCACGCAGCTGAGTTCCGGTTTGAGTGTTCGTATGCAGATAAGCTGTATGCGGTGCTTGTTCCGGAGGCAGGTTCGGATCCGGGTGAAAAGTCCCGGGTGAGTCTCATGCATGATGAGTCTTCGGTGACTGTTCGTGTGGAGGCTCTTGATGTTTCATCTCTCCGGGCTTCCCTGAATATGTGGCTGCGTCTGGTTAATGTGTGCAGAGAAATACAGGAGTTGTAAAAAATGGCAAATCCACAAGGGGGCATCCCCCCGCAGATTCAACAGCAGCTGGCGATGTTTCAGCAGATTCAACAGCAGCTGCAGCAGGTGTCTTCCCAGAAGATGCAGTATGAAATGACGCTTCGCGAGACCAAACGTGCGTTGGAGGAGCTCGACGCGGTTGCGGATGATGCGGTGGTGTTTTCCAGCGCAGGTTCGATTCTTATTCAGAAGAATAAGGCTGCAGTGATCACTGATCTTCAGGAGAAAGTTGATTCTATGGAGCTTCGCATCGGTTCACTTGATAAGCAGGAGAAGACGATGACGGCAAAGGCAAGTCAGCTGCAGAAGCAGATTCAGGAGGCAGTTGCCGGTCAGGGCAATGTGCCGACTGCACAATAATTCTTTTTTTTCCTCTACATTGAAATACGCTCCTGACATACTTATCTGGTATGAGATATTTACCAGAGCAAATTCTGGGTGTTGCGGGTTGTATTCTGCTGCTTGTCGGTATGATTGCTCCGCTCTACACCATTAGTCTGGCTGTTGTTGAGCTGTATCCGGTTACGGTGGCAGCTGATTTCAGGCTGGCTCTTTGTTTTGCGGTCCTGCTGGTTATTGCGGCATGGGCGGTTGTGTTCGGCAAGCATCTGGTGACTGCGATTCTCGGTCTGCTGACGCTTGTGTTTACGTCAGTTTTGCAGGTGATCATTGACAGCCAGATTCAGAATCTTGCTGCTTCAATCAGTGCAATTGGCGGCGGCTCTTCATCTTCGCTCCTTGGAGGAATCCTCGGAACTGTTGCCGGGTATCTGATCAATACTGCGGTGACGTCTTCGTGGGGCTGGTACGTCCTCTTTGGTGCTGGTGTTGTTCTGGTGATTGCAGGTGTGTGCGGATTTATTCGTGCGAGAAAGACACCGGCAAGTGCCGAGTAATTTTATTTTTATTTTTTAGGATGCTGTAGAAAAATTTCGTTGTTGTTTTTTGAAAAAAATGTAATCGAATAAGTGGTGAATCTGCGGTTTATTTTATCTCGTGCGTCCACACTCACCATTTACCCGATAACATTTTTCAAAAAAAGCAACTAAATTATTTCGCGATAAATCACAAACAACCAAAAAAGAAAAACTACGCCCAAGTCGGAATTCGAATCCGAGTCGATGCCGTGACAGGGCATCATGATAGGCCACTACACTACTTGGGCACAAACACCTGCATGTCATCCCGTTCACAATCAAAAACGCTAAACGCCCAAGTCGGAATTCGAATCCGAGTCGATGCCGTGACAGGGCATCATGATAGGCCACTACACTACTTGGGCACAGTTATTCGTTTTTGATTGCGTCATTGAAAATGGTCCCGACTCCCGGATTCGAACCGGGGACATCGCGGTAGCCGCGCAGTACGCCCGCAGGCGTGATTCTTACTACAGCCGCGCACTCTACCATCTGAGTTAAGTCGGGATGACTGCTCTACATAGAATGATGTTTTCAAATATAAATATGACGGTTTTTCGGCGTTGTGTTTTTAATCCCAAGCCGCTCCTAATTTTTTGCGGACGGCTCAGAAATAACGCCTGTGGCAGTTCAGAAATACATATGATACGACCATATTTTCCGCACGGTATTTTTTAGTAGAAACCAAATCCTTAATAGATTGGATAGTGAGATTACATCCATAATTAGGGGGAGAATCGAATTGGGAGAATCATACTATATCGGGGGTAAACTAACCTCCAGTCCAAACACCATACCGGTGTTGTTTCCCTACACCGGCGAGGTATTCGCCGAGGTAGACATTGCAGGAACAGAAGATCAGGCGCGGGCCGCCGACTCTGCAACAGCCGGATTTTCTGAAACCCGGCTCATCCCTGCATACAAACGTGCGGAAATTCTTCAGCGCATTGCGGATCTGATCGAAAAAAACCGTGACAGATTTGTGGAAATACTGATTCATGAATCGGGAAAACCGTTCCGTCAGGCACATATGGAAGTGACCCGGGCCGCGGACGTAATGCGGCTGTCGGCCGAAGAAGCAGTCAGAGTCAACGGAGAGATACTCACGCTGGACAGTGCCGCTACCGGTGAAGGATATGTCGGCTACTACTCCCGCGTCCCTTCCGGTCCGATCCTGTGCATCACCCCGTTCAACTATCCATTGAACCTTGCCTGCCACAAAATCGGGCCGGCAATAGCTGCCGGATGCTCATTTGTTCTGAAACCCTCATCAAAAACACCAATGTCTGCACTGCTGCTTGGAAAGCTGGTCCTCGAAGCCGGATACCCTCCCGCCGCAGTCAACGTCGTTCCCTGTTTTGGAGACAACAGCGAAACACTTGTCCGTGACCCGCGCTTCACCGTACTCTCCTTCACCGGAAGTCCGGCTGTTGGATGGAGACTCAAAGAAATCTTCCCCGGCAGACGCATCGGTCTTGAACTCGGAGGCAACGCCCCTGCCGTGATCCACAAAGACGCAGACCTTGATTACGCAGCACGGCGGATTGCCGAAGGAGCAGTGGTAAACGCAGGCCAGAGCTGCATCAGCGTCCAGCGTGTCTATATTCACAATGCCGTGTACGACGAATGCCTGAAAAAAATTATGGCCCACATGCGTTCCTTCGTAGTCGGAGACCCCCGCAACCCGGAGACCGATATCGGCTCTATGATCTCTGAAGAGGAGGCGCGGCGTGCAGGAGAAAAAGTACGGCAGGCGGTAATGCGCGGAGCACGTCTGCTTCTTGGCGGCATCAGGGAAGGATCGGTGATGCATCCGACCATCCTCGAACGCCCCTCCTCTGACATGGGCATCTACTCAAGCGAAGCATTCTCTCCGGTCATCACCGTGGACCAGTACTCAGACATCGACGAGGCCATACAAATGATGAACGAATCACGGTATGGTCTGCAGGGATGCATCTTCACCAACTCAATAGACATATTACAGAAACTCTCAGTTGTCTCTGAATGCGGAACACTGGTCGTCAACGACTATCCCTCATACCGGTCTGATGCAATGCCGTACGGCGGAACGAAACTCTCGGGAATCGGTCGTGAAGGTCCAAAGTATCTGATTGAGGAGTTCATGGAACGAAAACTGATTGTGGTCAAACAGTTTGCCTCGATCACATGACAGATACCGAATTTGCCATCATCGGATGTCCGAAGTGCAGGAGGATGCAGGTAGCAAGTCTCTTGCATGCAACCAAAACCTGCGCATGCGGATACAAAATCGATCTCTCCAAGGCAAAACTCCTCCGTGTATGCGAATCTGCGGACGAGGCAGGGGAACTGCTTCGCTCCTTTGCCGCACCAAAAAACTCCGGGTTTGTATCAGCCTCAACGATTGGAACGTGTTCTGCATCAGAGTTTATTACAGAAAAAAAGAACGACTGAGATGTTCAGTCGAGCGGGATTGCTTCAAGGGTTGAAGCAAGCTCCCAGATTCTGGTACGTGCATAGACCGGCATGTTGGGGTCATTGCTGATCTCGTCGATTTTGGATAAGGCATCAGCTGCACGAAGGCCGGTGCTTTTTTTGTCGTCAAGCAGTACGGTTTTTGTTTCTTCTGCGACGCGGCGGATGTTGCGCGGAATAGTATTGTCCTCGCCAATAGCCTGTAGCATCATTACACACTGTTTAATCATATCTTCCGGACTTGCCATGTTGAAAAATCCCTCCTGAAGCTGTTGCTTCCCGGCAGAACCGGGTTCATACCCCGAAACTAATCATTAGGTTAGTCCTTACAGGGTGATAAAGGATGCTATCTATATGTGGTGTGCAGGCTAATAGTAATGAGTATGAACTGCGGTGCGCGAAAACCTGACGACATCATGGCCGAGTATCTCCTCGGCGGTGCAAAGATGCTGGCTGAGCTCTGTCCAAAATGCGGAGCGCCGATGTTTGAGGTGAAAGGAAAGCGGATGTGCGTGGTCTGTGCCGAGGCTGAAAAGAGCCCTGTGCAGACCGCAACCGCTGCGTCTGAACCAAAAGTAGCTGATACCCTGCGTGTTATTACGCCGAAGTATGCAGCGGCTCCGGCAAAGTCTGTTCCGGTGTCTGAGGATATTCCATCAAGGCTTGATGCGCTGATTCTTCAGTTCTGTGCCCGCGCCGAAGGTGAACCTGATCCGTCGCGCTGCCTGTCGTATATGGAGTGCATCAGAACTGCTGCTGAAGCAAGGGTTATGCTGAACCGCTGAATATGATAATCGTTAATGAGCATCCGCGCTCAAATGGTAGGTACATGAAGGTTATCGGTGTTGTCGGTTACCCTGCAAGCGGCAAAGGGGAGTTTTCACAGATCGCAGCAGAGCTTGGTATTCCGGTTGTGGTGATGGGCGATATGATCCGGCGCCGCGTTGCTGCTGCCGGTCTCCCTCTTACCGATGAGAACATTGGTTTTGAGGCACGGCAGCTCAGGGCAGATCTCGGTATGGATGCGGTTGCAATTCTGACCGCTGAGGAGGTTGCCCGGCAGTCTGGGGATGTTGTGGTGATCGATGGTATCCGCGGTGATGCGGAGGTCAGATACTTTGCTTCGGTGTTTGCAGAGTTTACGCTTGTTGCGGTCATTGCTTCGTTTGAGACGCGGCTGTTTCGGATGCAGTCGCGGGGCCGCAGTGATGATACGACGACGGTTGAGAGTCTTGCAGCCCGCGATGCACGGGAGAATTCGTTTGGTCTTACCGCTGCGATGGGTCTTGCTGAGGTTCATATCTTCAATGAGTCTACAAAGGATGTGTATGAGGCGCTGGTGCGAAAATTCTTGGCGGAGGAGTCATGAAGATTTATTTTGCGTCGTCGCGTCTTGCGCTGAAAAATCCTGAGACCTGGGTTGCGGGTATTGCTGATGCGGGGTTTGACGGATGGGAGATCTCTATGGACGGCTGGTTCCACGGAGTTGAGGATATTGCAAAACAGTTCCCGGGAATCAGGAGGGTGCTTGCGGATACCGGTCTTGAGTCTTCGGTTCATCTGCCGTTTTCCGGTCTGAATCCAGCTTCGTTAAATGAGGATATCTGGGGTACGACGGTTGATCAGCTTTCGGCATGCGTCAGTTCAGCGGCTGAGTTTTCTGATATGGTGACTCTGCACCCGGGATATCTTGAGCCGAACGGGCGGGAGGCAACGTCTGTTGCATGGAATAATCACAAAGAGGCTCTGGTGCGGCTGAGTGATGCGGCAAAGGATGCGGGCGTAGTTTTGTGTCTTGAGAATATGCCTAATCTTGAGGATTTTTACTGCCGCGATCCGTATGAGCTGGCAGGGTTTGCAGATGCTGTGCCTGGTATTTCCCTGACGTTTGATGTGGGGCATGCGAACACGAATCAGAATCTGGATGCGTTCTGCAAGTTGATTCTGCCGCGTGCGCGTCATATGCATATTCATGATAATTATGGGAAGTATGATGAGCACTTGGCGCTTGGGAAGGGTTCGATCGACTGGAAGAAGGTTCTGCCAAGGATCAAGGCTGATTATCACGGAAAAATTATGGTGGTTGAGGGGAGGAATCCTGCGGAAGGGAAGGTCAGTCTTGATATGCTGCGGGAGTGGTTCTGAATGGCCGGCGGCGAGACGCTGTTTGTGCATTTTCTTGGGACTGCGGGTGCTCTTCCGACGCCGAATCGGAATCCGTCGTGTGTTATGATCCGCCGCGGTTCGGATATGCTGTTATTTGACTGCGGGGAGGGTGCGCAGCAGCAGATGATGCGGGCGAAGACGGGTTTTACGGTGAGTGCAATTTTTGTGACGCACTGGCATGCGGATCATTATCTTGGGATTTTTGGTCTGGTGGAGACGATGTCTTTTAACGGCCGTACTGAGCCTCTGACGATTTATGGTCCGCGGGGTGTGGATGCGTTTGTGGAGATTATTCATCAGCTGACGCCGAAGATGTCGTTTGTTTTGACTGGTGTTGAGGTTTCTGATGGTGATGTGACGCTGTTTGACGGGTATTCGGTGATGGCGTTTAAGACGTATCACGGGATTGAGAGTGTCGGGTATGTGCTTGAGGAGGATATGCGGCCCGGACGGTTTGATCGTGAGGGTGCTGTTGCTCTTGGTGTTCCTCCAGGCCCGCTGTTCGGGAGGCTTCAGCGGGGTGAGACGGTGCGGATTGTCCGTGATGGTGTTGAGCGTGTTGTGACGCCTGATCAGGTGATGGGCAGTCTCAGGCGCGGCCGGAAGGTTGTGTATACTGGGGATACGCGGCCGGTGAAAAACCGTAATGATCTGCTGGAGGGGGCGGATCTTCTGATTCATGAGGCGACGTTTGATGAGGAGGAGGGGTCTGCCCGGGCGAAGGAGGTCTGGCATTCAACGGCGCGGGAGGCGGGTCTTGTTGCTGCGGAGGTGAGGCCGAAGATTTTGGCGCTGGTGCATTTCAGTTCCCGGTATACGTCGGCGGCGAATCATGTGCATGATGCGCATGAGTTTTTCGATGGTGAGGTGATCGCTCCGTTTGATCTGGCGGTGGTTGAGATTCCATTTTCGGATGATTGATTGCGGGGCGAGATGTTTCTCTTTTTTTTTGGTTTTGCTGTGATACTGCGGAATAATTTTGTGAGGAGTTATGCGGTGTGAAATAGCACAGGGAAAAGAAATTATCTTTATTTGGTTTTATTTGGAGTAACCACGGAAAACACAGACCACACGGAATACCACGGAAAAATGTGATGCCACAAAAAGATTTAGTAAGTTTCGTCTTGGAAATTTTTCAAAAAAAAATTGTCGCAGAAATATTTTCAGAGTGTCGCTGAAGTAGAGAACACGAATTACACGAATCGCATGCCTTCGGCATGCTGTGCTCGCCTACCGGCTCGCCCACGACATAATTTTGAACCTCTTTCCTCCTCCCTTCCTCGCTAATTGCTCGTCAGGGTGTCGGAGCTAATAAGATGCAACGAAAAACTGTATTTGATCGACGAGCGATTAGCGAGGAGAAAATATGTTATACATTTCAAATATCGGCGAGCCGGTAGGCGAGCCAAGCAGGCCGCGAAGCGGCGTGCGATTCGTGTAATTCGTGTTTTATTCTCATCGTCCAATTGATTTTTTTCCAAATAACTGCGGGAGTATATATTACCACATGAAAATATTTCATCACGATATTTCAGAAAAAAATTCACTAAATCTTTTTGTGAGAGTACAGCAGTTTCGCGGGAAACCCTAAGGAAATTGGCATTTCAAAACGATGATCCACTACCCATACTCATACTCTTAGGCTTTCCGTGTTTTCTGGCGTCGCAGGCGTTCTCCGTGTTTTTTCCGTGGTATTCCGTCTGGTCTGTGTTTTCCGTGGTTACTCCAAACGAAGCAAAGGATAGATAAATCGCAAACAATGAAGCTCACATCGCGGAAGCCCTCTTTGAAGTAATCACGTACAAAAATAACCTCTTCTTTATGCAATTTCACATGGCGAAACTCATTTTAAAAAAATCAGATTAATTTTCACCGGTTTCGGCCGGGCACTCAGCAGTTTGCGCTGCGCTGAATGGTGTATGATGAAGACGCAGCGGATGTGTTAGATGTTTTGTACTGTTTCATCCGAGTGATTTGGCTACTGTGTGAGTGCGGGAATGCCGCCGGAGGCAGTGTTGTGCTGTCTTGAGTGGTTTTTTGTTGGAGATGATGCGGATGGCTCGCATACGCTTGTCCCGGTATCGGCAGACAATTCCGTGAAGTGTGCTGTTTGGTGATGGCGGGTATACGTGTATACCCGTTTTCCGGACAGGAATCAGATGATAATGTTCCGGACCATTTTTCCTTGCGGGATTTGTCTAATGCCGCCGGAGCAGCGATTTCACTGTTGAAGTGATAAATTTGAAAATCTGCGGTTGGTTCTATCTCATTATTCCCAGTTACCACTCAACCGAATACAAAGTACCAAAAAGAAAGAGAGTGGTTACTCTCTTCTTCTGAGCAACACTCCGGCCGCAACCAATCCGGCAAGCATGCCGAATAATGGTGCGGGAGCCTGCGTCATGGTCGGCGAGATGCCGGCGGGCGCTGTCGTCGCGGATGGTGTCGCTTCTTGCGTTGCTGACGCTGTCTGCATCACCGACGAGCTTTGCGTGGTCTGTGCGGATGCTGCCTGCGTTGCTACGGCATTGGTGGTCCCCGAGCCTTGGGAGATCCACTTTGCATAGAGTGTCGTGTCGCCGGGAATTGCATCCTCGGCAAAGACCCATGCAATGGTGCCTGCTTCATCCTTGTACCAGCCGGCGAAGGTGTAGCCGTCGCGTTCTGGATCAGTGGGTTTTGTGATGCGGTCACCATAAGAGAGACCGGTTGCCGGCTGCACGAAGCTGCCGCCTTTGGAGTCGAAGAGGACGCGGAAGGCGTTCTCCATGTTGCCGTCAGAGGTGCTGTAGACTGGTGGTGCCGGCTGATATGTCGGCACCGTTGTTATCGGTTGGGTGGAGGCTGCGACAGCGATGGTGGAAAATCCACTCGTTTTCACGATGAAGGTGTAGGAGGTAGCATCGCTTGACCCTCTGGTTACCGCCAGCGGCCCTTCCATCGAACCATCTGATTTTATGTGGAATCCTACAATTCTATCCAGACCAACACGGTCAGCCCATACCCTCGGAACTTTGAAGCTGACTTCCACGTAACCGCCGTTTGTAATATTTCTGTTGATAGCACTGACATCGCCGGTTGCAGTAATCATTGCAGCAACTGCATATCCCTTTCCGGCTATCTGTGATGCTTTCGTTTCATTGAATGCCGGGCTGATGGTTGGCAGATTTGCAGTATCAACCGCTGTGAGGGTGATGTTGAGCTGATATTCGGTATTTCCTACTGAAGCTGGAGATTCGGCGGGAGATTCCTGGTAAACAGCTTTGATCTCGGCAGTTGCGGGGACAGTGAGAGCACCAGTACCTGGATCTCTACTCACTCCGGTGCCGGAAATCTGAATGACTGCGGTACTTGTGGTTGCATTACCGATGGTTGCGGTGGTATCGGTAATGGAGGTATCACCCGATGAAGTTGGAGTGAGAACAGTATTTCCTTGTATATCAGTGGTTGGTGTGACCGAGGGAACTTCGGGAACTGCCGGTTCGACGTTGCTCGTCCATGTGATACCACTTACCGTGAATGTGGTAACATCAGTGCTGTTTTCTGCCTTTTTACCGGTAATCGTAGCAAAGTTGTTGTATGATACGGTGCCGGTTACGGTAATGGATTTTGCACCGTCATTCCCGTCGGCATAGATGAGGTAGGTTCCTTTCTTGACAGTGTTGTTCTGGATATCAACATTCACCGTGAAGGCTGTATCGTCGTTTTTCATTAGAGGATTAATGTAGAGAACGCTGCCATAGCCGCCGAGTGCTGTGTTATTCGTGGTTGTTCTGTTTGCATTGTTCAGGGTGAACGTGTTGTTGGTGATGACAGCCTCGATGGATGTTCTTGTTGAGGTGTCAAGGCTGACACCGGAGTTTCGGGTGGTTTCGTCTTTCGACCATGTGCTCGTTATGACGTTGTTGGTAACCGTGAGTTTTTCCGATGTGTCGCCTGTTAAGCGAACAGCAACACTGCCGCTGGATGTTTTGCCGTCTTTTTTCAGCCCCTTCAATGCTGTTCCCGGAGTCAGTTTGTTGTTGGTGATTGTAGCATTATTTCCGGAAACTACGATACACTGGCTGCTGCTGGTGGTAGAGTTACCATTGAAGATCTCAGTTCCTGAGACGACGGAATCAGCACCATTGAGACGGACTGCGGCGAAGGAATCATCAAGATTTATATTACTGAAATCAATTTTGCTGTTCAGAAGTTTGCCATTAACTCCAGAGAATTGGATAACACCATTTGAGTTTGCTCCGGCAGTACCGTCAATTGCGGTCACATACATGTTTGTCAGGGTAACCGAAGTTCCTTTAATCTGAATCGGGTTTTTTAGTGGTGATTTTGATAATGTAATCTGTACTCCTGCGCCTTTGTTGCCGTCAAAGGTGACCCCTGATATAGAGGAAGGTATATCCATACTGCCGAGCGTGATACTGTCCATCAGCTTGTAATTGCCGCTTTGGCTGATCGTCAGGTTATAACCGCTGGTGTTGTCACCGCCCCACTTGAAGGTCGGTGTGGCACCGGCACTCGTCAGATTCACCCCGCGATAGAGCAGGTTGTTGCCTGTTTTATCCTTAATGGAAATGCCATCGGTGATGTTTGTGGTGTCACCGGAGTTCTGAATGGTAATAGCACTCAGAGTGTTGTTGTTCATCTTGAAATTACCGCCGGAGATGGCCACCATCTTCAGGGCTGAACCTGCCTGATACCCTTTATCTTTATCCCAACTCGATCCCTCATAAAATGCGGACTGGTCCGTACTTGTGAAATTACCGCCGGTGATAGTGATGTTCACATTCTTTGCATAACCATGATTTGTGGTAACACTCAGAGCAGCACCAGTTGGTTCAGACCCATTACTGTCGGAGATAGCAGGATCAGCGAACAATCCATTTCCGGTAAACTCTCCTCCGGAAATATACCATTTGCCTGACTTGATGCCAAGTGCCTCACCACCGATGATCGTTCCACCAGTGATGGTCCAGTTTGCAAATCCTGCTCCATAGACAGCAGCTCCGTTGTATTTTGCCGCCCCAAGTGATTGGGATGCAACGGCATTGTAACCAATGATCTTTGCTCCATCATGAATTCGAATCTCCGGAATGTTCCCACTGGGAACAGTGTTCCCCGAACCTTGAACATTGCCGTTAACGGTTAATCCTCCGCTTCCGTAGGCATTCTTCAAAGAAGATGCAGTCTGATTGCCTCTCAGGATGCCGTACACATCCAATTCGATACCATAGGCAGCCTTGATACCATTATTACCAATACCAACGGCCCAAGCATATCCTTCAACGATGGCATCAGGGCCTATGGTAACAACAGAGTGCTTGTTGGCATTTGAACTGGATGATCCTTCAATATCGATAGTATAACCATGAACTACCGCCTTGTTCGTCGTATTCTCAATTTTTTTCACTGTTCCTTTATCTAAATTCAGAACACCCTGTTTCACGACAATCGCAGTCCAGCTGCTTTCAATGGAACCAAGGGTATTGGATGAAGAATCAGTGATCGTCAGATTACCACCTCCAAGAGTGATGATGGCACCTGTATCTCTAGTACTACCCCACATGGTAGTATTGAACAACCTACTACCATTCAGATCCAAGGTGACAGGTTTATTCGAGTCACTCAGATTGAGTGATGTGTTTAGAGCATTGATATTCTGAACCAATTTAACTGAGTACCCTGCTGTGAGATTAGCATACAACTCATCCCAATTTTTAACATCAACAGGCTCATCCGCACTAACAGCTCCCACTGTCAGCACACACACAAGCAGAAGAGCCGCAATCGCAAGGCAAAGCCTTGCTCCGCTCCTTCTTTCAGAAGTCGCAACCGCGATCACACCACCGCGTGCAAGGACTTCCGCCCGCTTTTTGGGACTTTCCGTCCCGCATTTACGTAAAAGCATTAAATTCCTCCTCAGGATGAGCAAACCACGTGTGAACAGCACAAACACACATACTTGAAACATTAAATCCTAAGATAATGGTATGTTATTTTTTATCTGATATGAATCTATCTTTGATTATAACTCGAATAACTCATGAAATTCATTATATATCGCCCCATTCACTGCACGAAACCTAATCTGTGTCCAATATATTTGTATGTCGGTATTTTTTTGAAATATTTCAGCCGAAAATATCGGATGAATCTCCAAGGAAACCAAAAATAAACCTCAAATCAATAATTCAATTGTTCTCTGGGCAGTTCTCCTCATATCTTAGGATGCAACACCTAATTTTCCCCTCGCGCGAACACTAAAATACTATCGTCGCATCTATTATTATAATTGAATTTTAATGCAGATTGCTGCATCAAACACGAAAATACAAGAAAATCACACCTGATTTTTGTTCAAAACCTTAAAATCACATAACGGAAAATAAGAGAATCGGCTCAAAGAAAACACCCTATCTTTGGCCACCGGTGCATAACCACCATGCACCAAAAACCAACCGCCGGACCAACCGCAAAACAGCAACCTCTCCCCCTCCAAAAACCACCGGCATACAACTTGCGACTTACGACTCAGGAGAAAAATCGTATGAGAATCGCACTCATCGGACAACTGTCGATGAAGATCAGGGATAAAAAAACTCCCGAAATTATTTTTTACCAAAACCATTTCCCGCTCAACCATGATTACCGAGTCCCGAAGGGATGAGCGACCCTGTTTGCAGGGGAGCAGAGCAAACCATAGGTTTGCGATGGATGCCGAGCCGATACATTTGTGTGGGGCCGCAGGCTTTTGGCCTGCAGCTCCCACATTACAAATGTGTCGGGGCGGTTAGTGTATCTTCGTCCCCGGCGCAACATCGCGGAGCGGAACAAGCAGTGACGCCGACTCGCCCGCGGCGAACAGCATACCATTACTCTCCTCTCCCCGGAACTTTGCCGGCTTTAAATTCACAATCACAATGATCTTTTTCCCGACCATCTCCTCAGGCGTATACTCCAGAGCAATACTCGAAACAATCTGGCGGACCTCGGTTCCCACATCCACCTGCAGCCTCAGCAGTTTCTCCGTCTTTGGCACCTTTTCAGCCTTCACCACCAGACCCACACGAAGATCCAGCTTTGCCACATCATCGATACTTACAATCTCCTCTGAAAACGGTTCAATCTCAACTTTCTCTGCATCAATCATACTCTTACCTGCTGCCTTATTCTGTGCCTCAACAGCCCGCTTTGCAAGCGTAGCCTCAAGATCCTCGCGCTGCTTGTCCTCAATCCTTGCAAACAGCGGACTAATATCTCCCAGTGTCTTGTTCTCAAACGGTACCAGAGCATCCGCAATCGGATGGCTCTCAACCTCATCCGCATAACCGAGCATCGCCCACAGCTTCTGTGCCGAATCCGGCATCACCGGCTGAATCAGCAGTGCGCATGCCTTCACAATCTGCAGACAGTTCTTCAGAATCACCGCCGCTGCCGCCGGATCCTCCTTTACCAGCTTCCACGGAGCAGCATTCGAGATATAGCTGTTACCGTATCCTGCAAGAAGCAAAATCCCGTCAACCGCAGCCTTAAACTCATACGCCCGCACCGACTCCTCGACTGACGCAAGCGTCTTTGCAATCTCATCAAAGATCTCCTGCGCAACCGAAACATCCGGTACATCACCGAATTTCGTTTTAACAAGCGTCATACTCCGGTTTGCAAAGTTGCCGAAGGTGTTGACCAGCTCATTATTGATCCGTGCCTGAAACTCCTTCCACGAAAAGTCCAGCTCGCGGGTGTGGCTCGTGTAGGCAAGCAGATAATACCTGAGATAATCTGCCGGAAGGCCCTTCTCCAGATAATCCTCCTGCGTCCAGACCACATACCCGCGTGACTTGGAGAACTTCTGGCCGTCAATCGTTACCATACCGCTCGCAACAACTGCGGACGGCGGCTGGTATCCTGCGCCGTGCAGCATTGCAGGCCAGAACACGCAGTGGTGGTAGATGATATCTGAACCGATGAAGTGCACGCGGTCGCCCTCGCACCAGTACTTCTGCCAGCTGCCTCCGGTGGCAGCTGCCCACTCCTCGGTAAAGGAGATGTAGCCGATCGGAGCGTCCACCCATACATAGCAGACGAGGCCTTCGGCATTCTGCGACGGGAACTTTACGCCCCAGTCCATCATACGGGTGATGCACCAGTCTTTCAGCTCGTTTTCCACCCAGCCGATCGCATAGTTGCGGGCGTTGATGGTTCCTTCGAGTGTCGGGAGGTACTCGATGAGATAGTCTCTGAACTCGCTGAGTTTGAAGTAGTAGTGCTTCTGTTCGCGAAGCTCTGCTTTGGTTCCGCAGGTGGCACAGACCGGATCAAGGATTTCTCCGGGTTCCAGATGTCTGCCGCAGCCCTGGTCGCACTCGTCGCCGCGTGCATGTTTGCCGCAGTAGGGGCAGGTGCCTTCCACATACCGGTCCGGCAGGAACCGCTTGCAGTTCGGGCAGTAGCTCTGCTGGATGGTCTTTTCATACACGTATCCCTTTTCGATCAGGGTTTTGAGGATGCTTGTAGTCCGGTTGTGGTTGGTCGGGTCGTCCGTCATGCCGAACCGGTCGAACCTGATTTCCATTGCTTTGAATACTTCGTCAAAGTGTGCATGGTAGTGTTCGGAGACGGCACGGGGTGTGGTGTGTTCCGCCTCTGCGGTGACGACGATCGGGGTTCCGTGGTTGTCGGATCCGCAGATGAAGACGATGTCGTCGCCAAGCCGCCGAAGGTAACGGACGTAAAAGTCGCCGGGAATGTAGGTCCTCAGGTGGCCAAGGTGGCACAGGCCGTTGGTATAGGGAAGACCGCAGGTGACGACTGTCGGCTTATTGGTCATAGTAGTTACTCATTTGGCGCGGAAATGGTATTAGGGTTTTTACCTTTCCAGTGTTTGGGTCGTTATTTCTGAGTCGCCCACGGAAAATCGGAACACACTGAACTCCACGAAAAAAACATCACGGAGTAGACGTGAACATCACAGAAATAAATTGTTTTAGAATTCCGTGCTGTTCACGTCTACTCCGTGATGTTTTTTTCTGCATATTTCCGTGTGCTCCGTTTTTCCGTGGGATGCAGGACTTAATGGCCAGCACGGCATTTGGAGCATGATTAAATACTTCAGTGACTTATCTGCTCATAAGTGAACTGCGTTGCGTGAACGATCATTTCCGGTACGAAGCCTCGGGTCTGCAAAGCCTTCCCCTCCTGCGGCCAATGAACTGGGGAAATGGATTCTGGATCATATGGGCAGAACCGTTGATCTGACTACTTGGGAGATAGAAACATCTCTTCGCGCCCAGCTGCCGCCGGTTACCCATCCTGCCTGCGGCGGAATGTTCTATCAAGGCCGCATCGATTCGGCACTGTCCAATATTTGTGATCAGACCATCACGGCAGAGTTTGATCTCATTCCAGATGACATCCTTGCCGACTGTTCAGTAGCCGGGAGGATCTCCCGCGGGTGCTGGTGGGCGATGCCCTCTCCTTCTGCACTGCATTATACCGATGCCTACTTCGGCGACGCTGATGATGCGTCCGCCGAACTCGCAGACGCAGTCACGGACCTCTGTCGTCTGATGCGTGATGCCGGCACCGCAGGCCATGTGCTCATCTATGATGACGCGCCCGATTATATTGATATGGAGCACTTCTCCGGCAGACGCTATCTCCGGTATGTGCCCGACGCCTATCTCTCTGATGTCCTGGAGGTTCAACGGGACCTCATCCTTTCCAAAGATGCCGTGCCAGGTCTTGAAGCACTCGCCGACTGTTATACCATCCGGCATGTCTGTGTGATCGACCCTGATGCAGAGGCCCTTACTGCGGTCTGCCGGCTGTTCGATCCTGAAGATGTTTTCATCGCAGGAACCGCGCCCGAGTCAGGGCAACAGGAGTACTGGAAAAATCTTGCCGACCTGCGGATACGGGTCGCGGATCTGTGATTCTGTCGCTGTGAGAGAAAAGGGGGTTTGCGGCATGCGGTTTTGTTTGGAGTAAACACGTGACGCATGCCTGTGGCCTGCTTACCGCTTCATACGCCGTTCCGTCGTGCTCACTGTTTCACAGCTTCGCGAAAATGCACAGAGCTTCACGGAAAAATGCACTCTCACAAAAAGATTTAGTTGGTTTTTTTCTGGAAAACGTAAGCGAGTAAGTGGTGAGTGTGGACGCACGAGAAAAAACCCACCGCAGATTTTCGCAGATTTCCAAATTTGCCAATCGCTGTTATCTTGCGTTCGGGCGGGACTCCGGCTAATCGCCTCCGTCAATTTCGCCCTCACTGGATAACAGCTGGCAAATTTTCATCGGTTTTTTGTTGGAGTGGTGAGTGTGGTTTTTCTCATCGTTCCCACTCACCCTCCACCCGTTCACATTTTCTAAAAAATGCAATATGTGTGAATCCTTCATTATTTTTTCTCATCGTTCCCACTCATCACTCAACAAAAAACCGATGAAATTTGCCAGCCATTATCCAGTGAGGGCGAAATGGACGGAGGCGATTAGCCGGAGTCCCGCCCGAACGCAAGATAATGGCGATTGGCAAATTTGGAAATCTGCGAAAATCTGCGGTTGGTTTATCTCGTGCATCCACACTCATCACTTACCCGCTTGCATTTTTTTCGTGTTGTTTTGTGTTTCAAAAAATTTCACCTCAGACCACCTATTCACCCTGCCATTTTTCACAACGACGACACCATCCATATCCACAGAATAAACACCGTCGCAGACACAATCGTCAGCGGGACCCCCACCCTGAAATACTGCCAGAAAGTCATCGTCTGGCCGCGCTTCTCCGCATTCTGAATAATAATCACCGAACTTGCCGCACCAAGAATCGTCAGTCCCCCTGACACCGTACTTCCCGCAGCAAGCGTCAGATACATCGACATCGGCGCCCCCGCAGCCTCCAGCACCGGCAGAACCAGCGCCACATACGGCACATTTGACACCAGCTGCGGCACCAAAAGGCTCACCACAAACAGCATCGGCATTGACGTCGTAAACGACTCAGGCAAAAGCGACTGAATCACCCCAGTGTTCCATACCGCAGCCATCAGAACAAACATCGACACAAAAAACACCAGCGTGCTCCAGTCAATACCCCGCACCAGCTCAACCCTTCTCCTTGAAAAAATAATCAGCGGCAGTGCGGCAGCAGCTGCGATCGTCACCATTGGAAGCTCGTAACCAAACATTGACGCAACCATCCGCAGACCGATAACTGCAAGCATAAGCACAAGCGACAGCTTCACCAGCCTCTCCAGCTTCAGATCCTCCGGCTCCTTTGCATCAGGACCAACCTTCAACAGCTCCTCACCATCCGGCAGCCGCCAGATCATCAGCCGGTAAAGGACATACAGACTCACCATCGCCGGAACGAACAGATAGACGAAAAAACTCACAAACGCATCAGGGACCCCTCCTGACATTGCTATCAGCAGCACCTGCGGGTTTCCGATCGGCGTCATCACACTGCCGAACGTCACCGACGCTGCAAGAGCCACCAGCATCCTTGTCACCGGAATCCCAAAATGCCTCGCACAGTATAACGCCACTGGCGTCCCGATAATTGCCGCCGTATCATTCATCAGAAACGCCGACGTTGCCGCCATCAGAAAAATAAACCACAGCATCACCTGACAACGGGTCTTCGCCTTTGAAAATACCGCAACCGATGTCGTGTGCAAAAGTCCGGACCGCTCCATAGCAACCCCCAGAACAAACACCCCGAACAAAAATATGATCAGCTGCACATTCACCGACGCAACCGCATCAGGAATACTGATCGATCCGGTCAAAAGTGCTGCAACAGCGCCGCCTGTCATCACCGCCCAGATGGGGAGCCTGACTCCTCCCACGCGGCGGACCACAATCAGCAAAAAAACAACTGCAAGAATTGCAACTGCAACCGGAAACATTCTCTCTTACCCGCGGGAAACACTCACCAGATCAATTGGTTTGTAATGCCCCCGATACATAGAATCATCCGATGTATTCAGAACTGCCGTGAATGAAACCCGCACACCATTGTCGAACTCCACAGGAACACCGGAGATCGGGATATAGGTTGTGCCGTCATCCCCGGAGATTACCGTGCCGCCTCCGAGAACCTCCACCGTTCCCGAGGCAGAAAACTCTTCGGTCTTTGGCATGCTCACATACCACACGCAGAGCACACAGGCGACCACAAGAATCACCCCGACAATCGTATTTTTCTTTGACATAAGCAGAAAAATCAGGATTTTGCCAGAATTATTTCAATACACGAAACGTTTGACGGACCATTGTCGGTTTCAACCTGATCAGTGGAGGTGGTTACACTCCGCTTGACCACATTCGGAAGAAACTGGCGGACCACAATCTCCGTCGTGTCCACTGCGCGAACAATGGCCTTGCCGCGTGCTTTTACAATCACCTCGGCGTTGTCGGCGTTGAACTGGGTCACCACGGCAAGCACGTAGTTCATCACCGGCTTGTTTCCAATCAGGACTATATTATCCATCTTCTATGTATAATGTATCAGTTAATCAGATATATTTCATCGCTTCCCATTTTGCAGAATATGGCATATCGGAAAAATTATGGAAATTATTTTGATTCTTCCAAATCTTTTTCAGAAATATTTCTTGGTATGCAGCAGCTCTGCATTCAGGACCGATGCGCCGGCAGCGCCGCGGATGGTGTTGTGACCCATTGCCACGAATCTGATGCCGTCACGGACGCGCCCGACAGAGACTGTCATGCCGTTGCCGCGGTTTCTGTCAAGGCGCGGCTGCGGTCTGTCTGTCTGTTCAAGGTACTGGACGGTTTTTGCCGGCTGGGTGGGGAGGCCGGAGAACGGCGGTTGCCAGGACTTGAATGCTTCAACAACTTCGGCAGGAGTTGCTGCGAGGTCGATCCAGACGTTGAGTGTGTGGCCGTCGATTACTGCGACGCGGTTGCAGGATGCGGACACGGTAAACGGGGCGTCGGTTATTTTTGCGCCGTTAAATGTTCCGAGAATTTTGTTTGCTTCGCGTGCGATTTTTTCTTCTTCAGATCCGATGTACGGGATGACGTTGTCGTAGATGCCAAATGCGGGGACTCCGTCAAAGCCTGCGCCGGAGATTGCCTGAAGGGTTGCCACCTGTATGCTTTTGAAGGGGAACTGCATCAGCGGTGCGAGTGCGGTTGCAAGCATGATTGTTGAGCAGTTCGGGTTGGTGACAATGAATCCGTCGCGGTTGTGATTCTTTTTCTGGATGTCAATCAGTGCGGCATGTTCCGGGTTGACTTCTGCAATCATCAGCGGGACGTCTGTTGCCATGCGGTGAGAGCTTGCGTTGCTGAAGACGCCAACACCTGCGTCTGCGATTTCAGACTCAAGTGTGGTTGCAATCTCTGCCGGCAGTGCGGAAAAGACGATGTCACAGTCTTTTACTGCGTCAACTGTCGTCGGAGAGACGACGAGGTCGTTTACCGAGTCAGGGAAGGGAGAGTCAAGCCGCCAGTTGACCACTGAGCCGTAGGTTTTTCCGGCTGACCGGTCCGATGCCGTCAGTGTCGTCAGGGAAAACCACGGATGGTCTGCCAGAAGCTGCACGAAGCGCTGACCAACTGCGCCTGTGGCTCCAAGGATACCAACATTAACCATGGGATATTGATATGCTTTGCCGACTATTGATGCTTTGCTTCGCTTCGGACTTTGCTCCAAAAATCTGGGGGAATCTGCGATGTATGAAAAAATAATTTTCGAGCGAAATCTGTGGTTTTGCTTGGAAGAGGAGTTCTGCGGTGTGGCCTCGTTTGTGGTTACTCAAGTAAAACCAAAACCTACTCCCCAAACATCTCCGCCTCCCTCTCATCAGAAACATCAACCTCCAAGACCCCCGCATCATGCGAGAAGTACACACATGCGAGCGGCCGCACCGAAAACAGCCGCTCCACCGCAGCTGCATACAAAGAAACCTGTCTTTGATACCGCGCAAGCGTCTCTTCGTCCGTTGCACTCATCCTGCCAGATTTGTAATCGATCACCCGCAGACTTCCATCCCTATATCTGACAAGCCGGTCGATAACTCCGGTAAACTCTCTACCCGCAATTTCCACTGAAAACGGCAGCTCGCAGAACTCCTCAGATACATTCTGCATAAGTGCAGACTGCAAAAACTGTGCATACGCATCCCTGATCTGTTTCTCAACAGAAGCATCCAGCCGGTACTTTCTGCACAGCATCGACGCATCCTGCCCCTGAAACACACCATGTAAAACAGTACCGTAGAGAGCTTTAGGTGTTGCTGGCTCGTCTGCATCCGTGCGATTCATTGCTGTTGCAGAAGCTGGCCGCCTTCTTCGCCTTACAACCTCCTCCTCCTCAGGCGCCGCATACGAATACGCCGCAGGAGGGGCAGGACAACAGACATCCCTGCACTCCTCCGCTTGATACGCAGTTCCCGAAGTCACGGAGATTTCAATCTCCATCTCATCAACAGAAATCGTAAATGACTGCACCTCCTCTTTGGGAAGCAGGTACTCAGACAACCACTCCGCCCTGCTGTTTTCCCGCGGGAAACTCTTCTCTTTCACGTACGACAAAACCAGATGATCCTTCGCCCGCGTCATTGCAACATAGAACAACCGTTTCCGTTCGGCGATCTCTTTTGCTCTCCGCATCTCCTTGGTAAACATCCGCACAAACGTATCCGCAGGTCTCTCCCCCTCGCCGTGCATCCGTATCGAAAGCCCGACCCCGAACATTTTATCAAGCACCAGTCCGGTACCGGTCGGGGATGTGTTTCTGTCAAGATTTGCCAGGACCACCACCGGAAACTCAAGACCCTTTGAAGCATGGACCGTCATAATCCGTACCGCATCTCCATCCAAAAGATCAACCTGCGCCTCGCTCTCGCTGACCTCCTCCTCTGCACCGGTCGCAAGCATCCGCACAAACTCAGGGAGCGGCAGCGACCGTTTCCGGGTCTGAGTCCTGGCAAGCCCGATCAGTTTCTCAAGATTTGCAAGAATAAATCTGCCGTCCGGCATCCCTCCATACACCGCATACATTCCTGCCTCGCGGAAAACCCGCCGCAAAAATTCAGGTACCGCTTCTTGCATCGAAAAACTCTGCCACCGGCGAATCTGTATCATTGCCCTGGCAATTTGCGACTCAGGATGTTCCTTTGCATACCTGCTGACCCTGCCGTAGTAACTGCCGCCGCCGGTGATACAGAGCTCTGCATCCGAGATTCCAAAGTACGGAGAGCGGAGCACGCCGTAGATCGCAATGTCGTCACCCATTCCGGTAACCACCGACAAAAGCAGCATTATATCAGTGATCTCCTGTGACCGGTAAAATCCCTGACTCTTGTAGATGCTGTAAGGAACTCCTGCCTCCCGCAGGGCATGCTCGATCAAAGCCTGCGTGTTTCTTGTCTCCAAAAGAATTGCCACATCCCCAAACCGCGCAGGCCGCAGCTCGCTTCCGTCGCGAACCAACACGCCGGATCTGATCATCTCCAGAATTTTTGCTGAGATCATCCGTGCTTCAAGAACTCTTGGCGGCGCTGAGTCGTCAGGAATCGTCTCAAGAATCTGCACCGTCCCCGTGTCGCAGGCACGCGGCGGAGACACTTTGATTGGATCATACCCAACATCCCATGCCTCTGCGGATTTTGCAAACAGTTTTGCAAACAGATAGTTCACGACACCAAGAATCTCCTTTGTGCTGCGGAAACTTACGTTGAGTGCAATCGGCTCTGTATTGCAGGCGGCGGAGATCTTCTCCTGCATCGCGTTTACCTCGCAGATGTCTGCGTTGCGGAACGCATAGATCGACTGTTTTGGATCTCCGACTAAAAACACCGAGTCGTTGGACGGATCAAGAGAGCCGACAATCCGCCAGATAAGAGCGGACTGCGCAGGATCGGTGTCCTGCACCTCGTCCACCAGAATGTATGAATATCGTTTCCTCAGTACTTTTTGCACCTGTTCATTTCTGGTGAGCTCCCCTGCAAGCCTGATCAGATCCTCAAAGTCAAGAGCATTTCTCTGCTGTTTTTCCCGCTGATACCTTGCATACACCTCGCCTGTCACGCGGCCGAGAGCTGCAATAACGTTCACACTTTCTTCGGTGAACGAGTCTCCTTCTCTTGGAAGGTGTGACCAGCCGTCCGGGAATGTGTCGCAGGCTTTTCTCAGAGTCACAAACGAGTCGCGGAACCTGATGAGATCGTCGCCGAACTCTTTTTTGCTGCCGAGAGTTTTTCCGGTTTTTGTCCCGTTCGCTGCCTTGATCGCTGCGACCGCCGCACAAAACTGATCTTCATCCGCGTCAATGTTCAGATAATTCAGCGCATCGCAAATCTCTCTGAGATATTTTCCTCCGGTGTCGTCAGCCCTGCCGTAACTTTTGGCGAGAGTTTTCAGTTCACTGATCGATTTTTTTGTGGAAGGGTCAGCGAAAAAAATTTCCTGCTTGTGTCTGATGGCCTCACTCATCAGTTTCCGCCACTCATTGATGCAGAATTTTTTTTCGTCAGCATTTGTTGGGAAAAATTTTCTGAACTCAACATACTGCGGCAAAAGTTCTGCGACAATTTTCTCCGGTGCTGCAACATCAGTGAACAGCAGCGCCGCATCATCATACAAAAACTCCGGTGGCCGCATCAGAACATTTCTGATGGAGGTTGTGGTCATCACCTGCTTTTCCATCTCATCCAAAATCTCAAACCCTGGATCAATCTCTGCGTCGAGAGCAAACTCCCGCAGAACCGCGGCACAGAATCCGTGAAAGGTGGTGATCGATGCGCGGAAAAACTCGTCAAGAATTTCTGTCCAGAACAAATACTCTTCCGTTTTCCCTGCGGTCTCTGCAAGACCGCGGATATCGGACTCAATCCTCTCCCGCATCTCTGCCGCAGCTTTTTCGGTAAACGTCAGCGCCAAAATATCTGAAACACTTGCCGACCCTGTTGTTTCCCGAAGGTAAGAGAGCAGCACCTGATAGCGTCTGCTCAACAGAAATGTTTTGCCGGTCCCCGCTCCCGCAGTTACGCAGAGACTTTTTCCGATAGAAAGCGCCTCTTTTTGTCGTTTGGTCAGTTCCACCATTGTCTACTCTTCACCTCCGCCGAGTGATCTGAGTTCGGTAAATCTGCAGATGAACCTCTCCTTGCAAAAGGAGCATTCGGTTTTGTTGTAGACCGGTGCACAGACTCCTCTTTGCATTCCGTTTCGGTATGCTGCGGCGAACTCAAGTGCGAGCGAAACATAATAGTCGCCTGAATCCTTCAGCGGATAGGTTTCCAAGACCGATTTTGCCGATATCTGATAGTAACTGCCGCCTGCCTGCCGCAAATCCGGTCTGAGATGTCTGATTGCGGCGAGGTACAAGGGGAGCTGAAGGGATTTTCCTGTTTTGATATCACCAGCTGTTTTCACCTTGCCGGTTTTGTAATCGGTCACCACAAACTCGCTGCCCCGCACTCCGATCCGGTCAACCCTTCCTTCCAGCCTGAGTTCATCACCGTTTGGCAGAGGTATGCCTGGTCCATCCTCCATCGAAAATGAAAACTCCAGCATCTCTTTGGGTGTGAGGTATCCTGAGTTTGCAGCGTCAATTTCTCTGTCGATAACTTCAACGAGCCTTCCCGGATATCTGGGAGTTCCTATGTATCGGTCTTTCAGGCTCTGCCATCTCGGGGTTGCAAGGCCGGCCTGATCAAACTCTTCTGCGGCAATTCTCATAAGATCCGCGGTTGCAGACTCGCGGGTCTCTTTTGTCGGCGGAAAAAACTGCGACTCTGCAATCATCCGGTACATGGTTTTGTGAATGACCACTCCCAGTTCAGGAGTATCGTCACCCTTTGGATCAGGGTGAGCTGCGAGTCGCAGGTGGAGCTCTGTATACCAGCGGAAGGGACATGCGGCGTACCGCTCAAGTTCGGTTACCGAGAAACAGACCGAGCTTCTGTACCGGTCGGTAAACTGGTCATCACTAAATACTGCGTCGTACTCTGTTGTCGGCGCTCCGGCACGGCTGACAACCTCGACTCCGGTCCTTCGTGCGGCGTCGATCAGGTCCGGCAGCCGGCTTGTGTCCAGATCCGTTTCCCAGCTGTTTTCTGCCATTAGTTTTCCTGCATGCATCGACAGCCATGCATTTGAATGCCGCAGCTCTTTTGTTTCCCATGCAGCGTCCGGCAGGTCAAACATTTTCAGCCATGCGGACGGAATTTTTGCTTTGCCTTCGTCTGTTGTTGGTGCGGAGAGGTAGAGGGATTTTTCTGCGGTGAGCAGTGCTGACAAAAATGCGTACCGCTCTTCACGGAGCGTTTCTTCATAAGTCTGGGTCTTTGCTTCCAGAGTTTCTGCCATCGTCAGAAACGGCAGCCGCGGATGCACGCGGGGGAGAACGTCGGCGGTGAGTCCTGCAAGGAACACGTGCGGAATTTTCTGATGAACGGTCTCGCGGAATCCGTAAATTTTCACGCATTCTTCACTTTCAGCGGGTGATGAAGGGGTGGTTTGTGCGGACTTGACAAAGGAAAACAGCATCGAGTAAAATTTTCCGGCAGATATTTTTTCGCTGCGGATGAGAGTTTCTGCATAGTCAATTGATAGAAGTACTTCTTCAAAACTTTTCACTGCCGAAGCATTCGTTTCAGCCTCGTTCCTCTCTTTTCCGGGGAACTCAAGCTGTGCAAGCACCTTTCGAAGTTCTTCGATATACTCTTCTGCGGTTTTTTTTCCGTCGTTCAAGGGAGCGAGGAGAGCAAAAATCCGCTCAAGTTTTTCTTTGATTGCATCTATTTTTGCTGCCTTTGCCGCAAGCTCTGCTTTTTCCGGCGCAGGAGTGTCAAAATCCTCCATTTTTCGATTCAGCCGGCTTTTCAGTTTTTCCGGATATGTCAGCCACTGGTGTTTTCCGCCGGTGATCTCTGCTGCCTGAGATAGCCAGAGCAGGTCGCGGGATGAGATGGTGTTTTCCTTCCAGAAAAAGTGCGGGTAGGAAAAGAGTGTTGTCATCTCTTCAGTTTGGTAGTTTCCGATCACGGTTTTCAGCAGGGAAAACACCGCGGCTACTGCGGGAGACCGGAACAGGGGGTAGCCGATAGAGCTTTCAAATTTCAGTGTGCTGCCCCCCGCAGAAAAATCCGGGAACAGTTCTCCGGCAAGTTCTGCATAGAGCGGCACTTCAGGCGTGAGGATTGCGATGTCTCCGGGGCTGACTCCTGTTTCCATTAAGCGGCATATCTCTTCTGCGATTGCCGAGAGTTCAGCCGACCTGCTTGAAAACACACCGATCTTTTTGATCGGGAGGTTTGGCGACAGGGAGAGTTTCTGAAATACTGTTTCTGCGAACTCGTGGTGTTCGCTCTCTTCGAGATTTTTTCGCACAGGAAATATTTTGGTGTTTTCTGCATGGGGAACAAACTCCACTCCGTTTTGCGCGCATGCTTTTACTGCATTCAGGAGATCTGTTTCCAGCTCTTTTGGTGCATAGTGGCCAAACAGTACTGCATATTTTATTGAGAATTTTCCGTCGCGCACAGCGTCTGCTGCGAGTTCAAGGGTGCGGACTGCATCCGCTGCCAGTTTCTGTTTCAGGAATGTTTCGTACTCCTCAAACACCGAGGCGATGGCCGCAAGTTTTTCATTTCCTTTCGGGAGCTGCGCGCGCCGGTAGCGGAGGGTGTTGTAGAGGGTGACGAGGTTTTCTACTGCTGCAAGTCCGGTCTTTTTCTCAGGAAATATGTTGAGCATCCGCTGATTTTTTCCAATGATTTCAGAAAATATCAGTGTCTGTTCGATCGATGAAAGGATTCTGATGTTTGGATAAACTGCGGCCGAAACGGTTTTTGCAAACTCAGGAATGGTTGTGATGCGGGATGGTATGCAGGATCCGTTTTCTTGTATGATCTGGTTTTTTGTTGTTTCTGCGAGCCGGTTTACCGGCAAAATCATCCATGCGTTTGCCGGATCTGCTTTTTGTTCGCAAAGGTATGCTGCGATAAGGTCGTCTGGTATGGTTTTCGGCAGACCGTAGCGATTCGGAGCAAACATTATTGATTTAGTTGGACGGCAGAATACGATAAATGTGTTCCAATTGAAAAGAAGGGGTGGCAGTTGTTTCGGATGGTCTGCTGTTTTTTTGCGGATGAAACTGCGACGAACGGCAAGGTGTATTCGTCAATAAACGAGTTTTCACACGACAATGACACGTCCGCAAACTTCATAAGGTATTACGTTGAGAATACTATTGTTGGGCGGGAGAAAGAAGGGGAGTTCTATCTCATGCCTTAACACTTGTTTTTTTTCTTACCTTGTTGGAATGTTGCTTGTGCTTCTGTTCCGTGCATTCCGTGGTTACTCCAAACAGAGTCATCCGTCTAAAAATCATACCGCGGAACTCCTAAAAAAAAGTAGTTGGTTTTTTCACCATGCCTTACGGCATCTTTTTGATCTCTTTTGCGATCTCCTGACCAAGCTTGAAGAACTTCTCCTTGTCCTGCTGATCCGGGCGGTAAGTGAACTCTACCGGCTCATGCCAGATCTGAATGCCGGCTTTTTCCAGAAGTTCAGTGATGACTTTTGGCGCACCGCCTTTTCCGCCGTTGGAGCCGAACGCAAACCCGATTTTTTTCTGCGTCTGCTTACCTGGTCTGATTCCCATCAGATAGTAGAGGAATCCGGCAACTGTCGGCAGCGGATAATCCTCCAGAGTCGGGGAACCGACAATGACCGCCTTTGAGTCAAGAATGTCGCGGACGACATCCGAGCGGTGAACTCCTTCATACCGTCCGTCCTTTAAGAGATCGAACTTGACCTCAACACCTTCAGTGATCGCGCCCTCGGCAATGTACTGAGCGGCAATGCCGGTTGAGTAGTGCATCGTGTCATACACGATTGTGATCTTATTTTTGGCAACACCGTTCGCCCAGTTGACATAGGCGTTGATGATATCTGCTGCATGGCTTCTCCAGATAATTCCGTGCGAAGGTGCGATCATCTCAATCGGCACACCAAGCTCGGTGACCTCGCCAAGTTTCTTGAGAACTTTTGGAGAGAGCGGAACAATCAGGTTTGCAACAAACTTTGCCGCATGCTCCATCGCAATATCAATACCGAGCTCATCATCGAAACGCTCACTGGATGCAACATGCTGGCCGAACGCATCGTTCGGGAAGAGAATCTTGTCCTCACCAAGATAGGTGAACATCGAGTCAGGCCAGTGGAGGAACGGGGCCTCAAGGAAGGTCAGGGTCTTGCCGCCGCCAAGCGAAAGGTTTTCCAGATTTTTGATGGTGTGAATGTTCCATGCGCTGGTGTCAAAGTGGCGCGCAAATCCTTTCTTCGCGATCTCGGTCATGTAGATCGGAACTTTTGGCAGTTTCTTGGAAAAGAGCGGGAGGGAGCCTGAGTGATCAATCTCGATATGGTTTGCCACGATGTAATCGATTTTTTCCAGCGGCAAAACGGACTCAATTCGTTCGATAAGCTGCCACTCATGACCCGGGTAGGTTCCGTCAATCAGTGCAACCTTTTCTCCGATAACGAGGTACGCGTTGTAGGTGGTTCCCGGAAGAGTATAGCCGTGGTAGTCACGAAGATTCCAGTCAATAGCTCCTACCCAGTAGACGCCGTCTTTGATTTTTACTGCTTGCAACATGATAATGTATCCCGTACCGAGTCCGGCTGGTCAGTTCCGCCTTCATTTCTCGGTCGATGGCTACATATTCGTATTTGATATTTAATAGAGGTGAGATTGCGGCATTTTTATCAAAATCGGTTTCCTGTGTGAGTTCCTGATCTTTTTTTTAACATTTCGGCATTTCTAAATTTTTCTGCTGAAAATACCAACAAAACAGATGCATCCGGTTTGTTTTTGTATGAACTGTTCTGGGTTACAATCCAAAACTTCTTCAACGGACAAATATTTATCCCACGGTCTCATAGTTACAAAGTAACAGACCCGAATGCCGGATCTGACAACACAGAAACGAGGATACAACAATGGGATTTTTACAAAGTGTCGATAATGCCGTAGGCGGAGTTATTTCTCCGTTTACCCGCGTAATGTTTGGCGAAGCACTGGTCGGTGAAGGTGCTGAGGTAGCGCACATTGATCTGATTATCGGGCCAAAAGGAAGTTCAGTTGAGCAGGCATTTGTCAGTGCCCTTTCCTCTCCGCAGAAAGGACACACACCCCTGCTTGCTGTCGTTACTCCCAACCTCCCGCCAAAGCCGTCAACTTTGATGGTGAACAAGGTCACCATCAAAAATGCCGGTCAGGCGGTCATGATGTTCGGGCCGGCCCAGCACGCGGTTGCGATGGCGGTCATGGATTCGGTTGAAGAAGGTGTGATTCCCAAAGACAAAGCAGAGGATCTGTTAATCATCGTCTCCGTTTTTATCGAGTGGGATGCAGCTGACAAAAAGAAGGTTCACGACTGGAACTATGAGGCAACCAAACTTGCGATCAAACGTGCGATTACCGGTGAGCCGAAAGTCGATGAAATTCTTGCCAAGAAAAACTCGGCAGTTCATCCATTTAACTAATTTTTTTTTTTGAATCTTTTGCATTGTTCCGAACCTTCATATCTCTCTGCGGCATATTATATTCCCAATCAGGTTTTTGAGATACATTCCAAAACCACAGTTATATTATGCCTGAACCCGACATTTCCCAACCTCTCAAATTATTTTCCAGCGATGGGACAGTCACGGCAATCCGAAGTCCGGTGAGAAACAGCATTCTTTTTCTCATCAGGGATGAAGGCGAGGTGTCCTTTTCCCGCATCATGGAGTTTACCGGCCTTTCCAAATCCACGGTATCTGTTCACGTTAACTCTCTTATTGACTCAGGCCTCATTGCTTCCCACTCTGTTCCGGGCGATGCACGAAAAAAGACCTACTATCTTACAGCGTCGCATCTCGCTGATATTGAACCCTGCCGGCAGACCGGCAACAATGAGTTCCGGGAACTGATCCGCCAGTGTTACATCAAGTACGACAACGTGGACTACCGCCAGATCATTCCGCATATTATTCAGGTGGCTCTCATTGAAGCAGGCATCAGGATCGATCCGATCATGATCCGCGGCGGGGAAATGCTGGGCGAGTCGGTGTCGATGTATCTTGTTGCAAACACTCTCGAAAAAACCCTTGACAATATTGTCAGGTTTTGGACACGGTACGGACTTGGGGAAATGCGGATTCGTTCCATGTCCCCGCTGCGGATTGAGATCTACAAATGTTATGAGTGTATGGTCCTTCCAAAAGTTGAGCGCGGCTGCTGTGTTATTTCGCGCGGGATCCTCACCGCGGTGCTGTCAGCCTACTTCGGCAAAAAACCGGTGATTGTGGAAGAGATCGAGTGTATGGCGCAGGGATACCCTGCCTGCTGTTTTGAGATAACGCTGCCCGACTCTGCTGTGATTTCTTGAAAAAATAGATGTTACGCGGGTGTGCTCTGTGCATTCCGTGGTTACTTCAAACAAAACCGCACGCCGCAAAACCACACCGCGTAACTCCTATCTAAAAAAATAAAAAAAAATTAATTTTTCTTTCCGCTTTTCTTCGCAGATTTCTTTTCAGGTTTTGCCGCAGGTTTTCTGATCACAAGGAAGTAGACAAGCCCTGCGATGATGATAACACAGATCACTCCTCCGGCAACGAGAAGTCCGGTGTTATCAGACTCAGCCGGAACCTCTGTATCAACAAGCGTTATCAGAATGCCTTTGGAGGAGCTCTCAGGCATAATCCATCCGACCAGTGCTGCCTTTCCGGTCGAAACAGATGCTGCATCATTGAATTTGGAAGTCTTTCCATTCTGGGATATTTTCTGCAGATCCGTGATTGCGCCGCCCAGCGACAGCGTCAGCCATACCGGATCATCATACCCGTCCATTCCCGCGGCAAGGTATCCGTCACCGAACTGCACGACCGCGTAGGGAATGTAGCATCCCGGGAGCTCATTGACCCATGCAAGGGAGAGATCTTCTTTCACGTGTGCTGCCCAGCCGAGTCCTGACTCCCAGGTCACACCAAACGGAGGATTGGAGCCGACAACAAGGTAGCCGCCGTCATGCGCTCTGGTAAGATCATACCCGCATGCGCCTTCGCCGTACAAGGGGTCAGCACTGCCGGTCCGAACGATCGCTTCATTTTGGACGATGCCGCCCTTCACCTTTGCAATCCATGCATACGCACTTCCCTCAGTGAGATATGACGTCGTTCCTCCGGTGAGAACCAGCGTTCCGTCATCCTCAAGAAGCATCGCAAGCGGAATCATGGGTGAGGTTTCGTTGCCAAGCCGGATCTGATCATTTCCCGGAGCACCGTTTGAGAGCAGGAAACTCTGAGTAAATCCGGTGTTGGTCTCCCAAAACCATCCGGCGAAGTAGATTTTTCCGCCTGATACCGCAATGCCGCCTGCGCCGGTATCTGCAAGAGGCGACTCCCAGAGAACAGTTCCTTTGCTGTCAACTCTGATGAGTGTTGTCTCCCCGCTGAAGGTGTAGCCCTCTTCAGGAGTTCCTTCAATGACTCTGGTTATTGTGGTAAGAACACATCCTCCGTCATCCAAAGTAACAACTGATCTGACACTTTCCCCCGTGAGATAGGTTCGCCAGATCTCTTTTCCTGCATTGTCGGTCTTTAACAGAACTGCACTTGAGCTGTTGGTCATCCCGAGGAAAAATCCTCCGCCGGTTATCGGAGCAACAGCATCCGCATTGATGTAGGTCCCGTCCAGCTGATAGGTCACGTTGAGATCCTCAACGATGCTTGCGGAAACTCCCCCGCAGCATATGACCGCCATCAGCATCAGAACGAAAAATGCCTTTGCGTATTTGATCATGTATAGTATCTTTTACGTTAGGGTATTAGTATCTTTGTGGAGTGCTGGATGTTACATTATTATTTCCGAGTCGCCCACGGAAAAGCGGAACACACGAAAAAAAACATCACGGAGCAGACGTGAACATCACAGAAATGAATTATTTTCGAATTCCGTGCTGTTCACGTCTGCTCCGTGATGTTTTTTTTTCTGTGATATTTCCGTGTGTTCCGTTTTTCCGTGGACGGAGCAGCAACCATGCCAAAGACTTGTTTACCGTTTTTCCGTGGACGGAGTAGCGATCAGGCCAAAGATCTGCTTACCTCAAAATGATGAATGTAAAAACGTTGAGACGACTTCTTTAATGATTTCAGAAAACAAACTATTACCCGCGTGAAGGCAGAATTCGATGGCACCAGAGTTGAGGCACCTCAGGAGGCCGCAGTCTTTTATGAGCAGAGCGGCTATGGGCGCATAGAAAAGACCGGAAAACTCCGGCTTGCCGTAGAGGAGGCCCTCTACCTTATTGCGCGCGGAAAAATTGAGATCGACGGCTGGTCATTTGACCACCTCCTCTCGGCAAATGCCGCAAACCATGGATTTCTCCGCAGCTTCATCGTCTATCGCGACATTCGCGAGCGCGGCTATGTAGTCACAACAGGTCCGCAGGATTACCGCATTTTTCCCCGCGGTCAGCGCCCGGGACACGGTCAGTCAAAATATCTGCTGCGGGTACTTTCCGAACGCGACATGGTCGACCTCTCAGTTGTCCTGCGCGAAGCACAGGCCGCATCCAACATGCGAAAACAGTTCCTCCTCGCAGTCGTTGACGACGAACATGAACTGACCTACTATGAGATTCGGATCAGTAAACCAGCAGCAAAAGAGGAGTCATCCTGTCGCGTAGATGATCTTCCACCGGCCAGCGCGATCTTTGCAGGCGCGCCCGCCTATGTTGTCGAGGACGGCTCAGGAATTACCGAGACACTGAAAAAGTTCTGGTGCGGAACGATGCTTGACGCATCACGCCTGTTCCTCGCACCAGCCGAGGTCTGCTGGCTCCTTGAGATCGGAAAACTATCCCTATCGCCGGAGATGACAGCTGCTGAGTATGAAAAACATGCCTCGGCCTATGACCCTGAGTTCACCGACAAAATGATCGTCTACCGGCATCTGCGCAGCATCGGCTACTCGCCAAGGACCGGCTACAAGTACGGTCATCACTTCCGCGTCTACACCGAGGAGGGCAAACACTCCGAGATGCTGGTGCATGCATGCCCGCACGACCTTACCATGCCGATGAGTCTCATCTCCCGCTCGGTCCGTCTCGCCCACAGTGTGAAAAAGAAGATGCTTTTCGCAGTCATTGACGACGCTGACATGGTCTTCATCGAATTCGCCCGTATGAAATTATAACATAAAACAATCGTGAGATTTATGGCAGAACAGATTAACCCCTGGTCAAGTACACCCAAAATGGATATCAACCGGCTGATTACCGACTTCGGTATTGAACCGTTTGCACCGGTAAAAGAAAAAATCGAAAACCAGCCGGTCTTTATCCGCCGCGACATCGTTGCTGGCCACCGCGGCTACGACGCAGTTGCGGACGCAATGGCAGAGAAAAAACCGTTCCATGTGCTGACCGGTTTTATGCCGAGCGGTCATCCGCACTTCGGTCACCTGATGGTGATGAAGGAGGTCGTCTGGCACATTCAGCAGGGCGGCAGGGGATTTATCTCCATGGCAGACCGCGAAGCACATGCTGTCCGCGGTCTTTCATGGGATGTCTGCGACAAGTACGCCCGCGAGTACATGGAATGCCTGTATGCGCTCGGGTTTGAAGGCGAAATATACTCACAGCGCCGCAATAATCAGCTCAAGGATCTCGCATTTGAAGCAGCAACAAAGATCAACTTCTCAGAGCTGTCGGCGATCTACGGATTCGGGCCCGAGACGGAACTCGCCCACGCGGTCAGCGTTTCCATGCAGGTTGCAGACATTCTCTACCCGCAGCTGGTTGCAGGGATTGCACCGACCGTTGTTCCGGTCGGCATCGATCAGGACCCGCACATCCGGCTGACCCGCGATGTGACGAACTCTCTAAGAATGTTTCTCGTCGAAGACCGCGGAACCCATATCAGCATCAGATCAAAGAACGCTCCCGAAGGTGCGATTGATGCGGTGGCGAAGCGGTTTGTTGGTTCGAAAAAATACGAAGCCCATGTTGATCTCCCGGCAGGCCACACTCTTGCAGAGACCGACGCAATTGTTCGCGGAATTGAGCAGGAGTTCGGCGGGTTCGGATTTTTACTGCCGTCTGCAACCTACCACAGCTTTTTGCAGGGTTTGCAGGGCGGCAAAATGTCGTCCAGCGTCCCGGACAGTCTGGTCTGGTTTGACGATCCCGACAAGGATGTCAAGAAAAAGATCATGGGCGCACTCACCGGAGGACGCCAGACACTCGAAGAGCAGAAAAAACTCGGAGGCGAGCCGGAGAAGTGTTCGATTTATCAGATGAACAGATTCCATATGCAGGAAAACGACGCTGAACTTGCCGAGATGTGCCGCGCCTGCAAGGCCGGAGAACTCATGTGCGGAACCTGTAAGAAGGAGACGCTTGAACGTGTCCGCACGTTCCTTGCTGAGTTCAGGGAAAAACGCGACGAAGTGGCTCACATGGTGGAGTGGTAACAATGGATCTCACAATCAATGAAAAACGCGTGCTTGCCGTGCTTGCAGAACTCAAATCTGCGGACGCGATCACGCTCGCAGAAAAACTTGATGCTCCTGAGGGAGCAGTCGTTCAGTGGGCGCATCTGTGTGCAGACCGCGGTCTGGTCACTCTTGACAAAACGGTCGTCGAGACCGCCGTCCTGACCGAGGAAGGAAAAAAGTATGCGACCGAAGGGCTGCCCGAGCGACAGGTACTTGCAAGCATCGAGGGTTCGATCCCGATGGCGGAACTCACCAGACACCCGCTGTCAAAGATTGCCGTCGGCTGGCTGCGCAAGAAAAACTGGATTGTCATTGACAAAGGAGTCGTCACCAAGGCAGCGGACGTATCCGAAGGAGCGGATGAAATCGCGCTGAAAAATCCGGTCGCAGGAACCGAAGGATGCAAAGAATTGGTCAAGCGCGGTCTTGCCGAAGTTCTCGAGAGCGTCTCGTGGAAAGTCTCCATCACGCCTGCGGGCACGGCAGTCGTCGCTGCGGGTCTTGATCTCCGTGAGGAGATTGGCACACTCTCCAGCGAACAGATTCTCTCAGGCGAGTGGAAAACGCTGCCGCTACGCCGCTACAGCGTGGACAAGCTGCCGAAAAAGATCTACGGCGGCCGCGTGCACCCGAACCAGCAGATTCTCGATGAGATTCGTACGCTTCTGTTTGAGATGGGATTCACCGAGTTCCATGGCTCGATCGTCCAGAACGCATTCTGGAACTTTGACTCGCTCTACCAGCCGCAGGACCATCCGGCCCGCGAAATGCAGGACACGTTCCACCTCGCTGAAGAAATGGACCTCCCAACCGACTGGGAAAAGATCAAAAACATCCACATGACCGGAGGCCAAACCGGTTCAACCGGATGGGGCGGCGACTGGAGTCCTGACATTGCCAGAAAATGTGTTCTTCGGACGCACAGCACCTCGCTCTCGATTCAGCATCTTGCCAAAAATCCGAACCCGCCGGTCAAGGCATTCTCCATCTCCCGCGTCTATCGCCGCGAGACGATCGACCCGACGCATTTACCGGAGTTCGAGCAGCTGGAAGGAATCGTCATGGACAAGGACCTGACGTTTGGTCACCTGCTTGGATTTTTCAAAGAATTTTTCGGCAGAATGGGTTTTGAGTCGGTCCGGTTCCGGCCCGGCTATTTCCCGTACACCGAGCCATCCGTTGAACCCGAGGTCTGGGTCGACGGTCTCGGCTGGGTCGAGCTTGGCGGTGCAGGTATCTTCAGAAAAGAGGTCACCGCTCCGTGGGGCATCGACTGTCCGGTCCTCGCATGGGGACTTGGCGTGTCGCGTGTCTCGATGCTGCGGATGGGTCTCAAAGATCTCCGCCAGCTTTACCGCAGTGACATTGACTGGATTCGTGCGAGTCCGGTTCGGAGGGTGTAACCATGCCGGTCGTAAAACTCAATAATACCTATCTTGAACGGCTGACGAAGACCGATATCAAAACCATCCGCGACAATCTGCCGATGATGGGCTCTGAAGTGGAACGCGAAGAGGCGGACCAGACTGATGTTCAGTTTTTCCCAAACCGCCCTGATCTTTACAGCGCGGAAGGAACCGCGCGAGCAATGCGGGGATACCTTGGTATCGAAACCGGCCTTCCGACCTACTCGGTGAAACCGTCAGGAATGAAGTTCTCGGTCGATCCAAAACTGAAGAACATCCGTCCCTATCTCGGCTCAGCGGTTATCAGAAATGTCAGAATGGACAATGCGATGATTGAGTCGCTGATGGGCCTGCAGGAGTCCCTGCACTGGGCGGTCGGCCGCGGCCGTAAAAAGGTCGCTATCGGTGTGCATGATCTTGACACCATCACCGGCCCGTTCTCCTATGTCGCGGCCGAGCGGTCGACGAGTTTCGTTCCGCTTGACTACGACACTCCTATGACGATGGACACAATTCTTGCCGAGCATCCGAAGGGAAAAGCCTACGCAAAGATTGTCGAGGACCTGCCGCTCTTTCCGCTGATTCTTGATGCGAAGGGCAATGTCTGTTCGTTCCCGCCAATCATCAACGGAGAACTGACCCGTGTTACTGAAGCGACCAGAAATATTCTGCTGGATGTAACCGGAACTGAGCCGCGTGCGGTGATGGTTGCGGTCAATATCATCTGTGCCGCAATGGTTGAGATGGGCGCAACTGTTGAGTCGGTGGATGTGGAAGGAACGGCTGTGCCGACTCTTGCTCCTGCGGAACGCACGGTTTCGGTTTCTGAGTGCAATGCTCTTGTCGGCATCAGTATTGATGCTTCAGAGATGAAGGGGCTTCTTGAGCGGATGCGGTTCGGCGCTGAGGTGGCGGACGCTGATCATGTCCGCGTTACGATTCCCTGTTACCGTGCAGATATCATGCATGATCATGATATCTATGAGGATGCGGCGATTGCGTACGGGTATGATAAGATTCCGGCAAGCCTGCCGCCGACGTTTACGGTCGGCAAGCCTCATCCGGTTCAGGAGATTTACAGCCTTGTAAGAAATGTCATGATCGGTATGTCCTACACGGAAAATACGCCGTTTACGCTGACGAGCGGAAAGGTATCGTATGAGATGATGAATCGGCCGGAAAATCCTGCGGCGCTTCATGTGCTGCATCCGATCAGTGAGGATCAGACGATCATCAGGACTGATATTCTGCCGATGCTGATGGATTCGCTTTCCCTGAACCGGTCACGCGAGCTGCCGCAGAAGATTTTCGCCTGCGGCGATGTGGTGGAAAATCTTGTGACGTATCCGAAGATGGCGGCAGCTTCGATTCATAATGCGGCGGATTTTTCGGAGATTTATGCGGTTGTTGATTCGTTCTGCCGGATGATGTCGCTTGCGTATGTGGTCCGCGAGTCAAGTGATCCGGCGTTTCTGGACGGCCGCCGCGGCGATGTGTATGTGGATGGAAAAAAGATCGGTATGTTTGGTGAGATCAGTCCAGATGTTTTGGTGGCGTTTGGTCTTGAGCATCCGGTGGCAGCGTTTGAGATGGACCTCTCCGGTCTGCTCTAACTTTTTTTCGGATTAGGGATTATTGGTGGTCATGAGTCGATAGTCGACAGTCGACAGTCGATTACTGTTTTGGGGGATGGGTGGTTCCCTCATTTTTTGTTTTTTTGTTTTTTTCAATCAGGAAATTGTGCAGATTTATTACTTATTAGTTCTATATATAAACAACAAGATAGCGGGAGAGCGTCACTTCTCGTGCGAAAGGAGAGACGCGGGGTTTTTGTCTATCTGATTTTTTTGGAATGGTGTGATCAACTGTCGACTGTCGACTGTCGACTGTCGACTGGCAGGGTAGTGCGAGAATCGTTTTTTCATATGGGGGTTATGTGGCGGTGAGTTTCATTGTTTGGGATTCTCTTTCCTTATGTTATTTCACACCGCGGAACTCCTATTCATAGTAATTCCCTATCCACTTTGAGATAAACCAAACGACCCCCACCTCCTCTTTGACAACATTCAACATTCCCGAACTCCCAATGTACGAAAAGAATGCGGCCTGCAAAAAACGTGATCTACCCATCCATAACTCCGGCAGTTACTTCTGGAGACACATCGGTCAGAATCACCTTTCCGTTCCGCCACTTAAACCACAGCTTTACGATCTCAGTCCCTGCCTCGCTCTATGAAGGAGCAAAATCATCAGGAAAATCCGCCCGCGTCCCCGCAGGCATCGGGGACGCCTGGCTTGCCGGCTACTATGCAGCGTTTGTCGAAGACCCCTCCCTTACCTCCTTTTATCGGACACTGTTGTCCGGCATGCGAAAAATCCGGTCAGCCCAGAACTATGACGACGACGACTATCTTGAAATGCTCGCAGCATTTGTGCAGTCAATCCCCTATGACACCGAAAAAGTTGCCTCCATCGACCGGGCGCCAAGATTTCCCGTCGAGACCGTTGTTGACGGCCGCGGCATATGCAGCGACAAATCCCTGCTTCTTGCAGGCCTTCTCTCACACGAAGGATATGCAGTCGCCATTCTACAGTTCACCGCAGAAAATCACGTTGCCGTCGGCATTCCGGTCCAAGACGGCTACGACTTTCGAGGATGCGGCTGCGCAGTGATCGAATCAACTGCGATCAGCTATGTGGGTGATGCCGAAGGAGAATTCCCCGCAGGAGATGGCAGCATGCGAGTACTTGCCTCACGCCCAAAAGTGTTCTTTGTCGGCCACGGCTCAAAACGGTACGGCAGCATCACTGAAATTTCCCGCATTCTCGTCGTCAGATCCACCCTCAAAGAAAAACTATCCGAGACCGGCGATCTTGTGACGATGATCAAAACCCAGGAAGAAAAAATCACCCGCGACAAAGAAGCGCTCACCGTCTCGCGGGAATCACTCAGCTGCCTTGAAGCAGAAACCGCAAAACTATCCGATGACGCTGAGCTGTTTGCCGCAAAGTATGCCTCATACAAAAAATCCGTAGCCTCGCACAACGCGAGGGTCACAGGCCTTGCAAAACAGATTGAGCGGTATAACGCGGCTGTTGACGAGTATAACCGTCTCGCCGCAGTCGCCGGATTTATTCAGCACAACCGCCTCGACCGAAGATCGGTCTCGGCAAAAATACAAAATATGCAGCTTTGATCTCACAGCCCGCTTTTTTCCAGCTCGTTTGCGATTTGTGCGAGTAAAATTTTATCATCAAGCTCCTTTGCAAGCCCTTCCGCCTTCCCAAAATCCGCCAGGCCTTTTGTCAGATCGCCGCAGTCGATACGCGCAAGCCCGCGCTCCAGATACGCAAGCGCCAGCCAGTGCCCCTCGCCTTTTGCTCTGTCGGCATGCACAATAATGTAGGTCAGATCCTCTGCGGCCCGGTCGGCATGTCCCATTTTTCTGCATATCTCTGCACGGTTGTAGCGGATCGGCACACATCCTGAGAATCGGTTTAGCGCCTCGGAATAATCAGCAACCGCTTTGGCAAACTCATCCATCTCCTGATACGCGGTTCCCCGGTAGTAGTAATAGTTTACATTCTCAGGATTTTTTTGGATCGCCTGAGAAAACCAGACAACACTCTCTGCAAAGTTGCGGTTCAGGTACTCCTTCATACCGTTCCGGAAAAATTCATCAGCGGTCAAGACGATCCTCCGCAACGAGACCTGCCAAACAGATATGCAGTAACACGGGCGGTACAGGAATTCATACTAACTCGTTGGTTCTGCATGCTATTAGGGTTGTCGGGCATCCACAATATGGAAAACATGTTATACATTCAAGAGAAATAAGAGACCCAACAATGAAATTTCCACACACCCTCCTGATCGGAGCACTCGTTCTCTTCCTGTTGGTCACTGGCGGCCTCTCCTCTGCTGCCGCCGAAGAAACCGGACAGGTATCTGTAATCAGCCTCACCATGGACCCTGAAGTCCTCATGCCCGGTGATACCGCAACAATAACCGCAGTCATTAAAAATTCAGGTACGACCTCAGTCTCCATCGGCCGTGCGCTGATTATGGGTGTGAACGAAGTGTACTCTCCCGAAGCCAAAGCCTACAACAGCGTGGGCATGCTTGGTCCGGGCGATGAAATGACATTCACGTTCCCGATCACCTCCCGTGGCCAGATCGGTACCTACTATCCGATGCTGTATCTGGATTTCCTGAACGCAGGACTCAGCAGTCTGAAGTACACGTTTGCCGTCCGCGTTGACGACACCCAGCTCTCGGTCGCACTGATCGACCAGCCGGATGCATTTGGCGAGAGCAGAAATGAAAAAGTCACCGTACGTGTTGGAAACCCGCGTGCAAACAGTCTGAACGGTATTCAGATCAGCGTCTCAGGCGATGGCGTCTCTTCCAAGCAGACCACCTACTTTGTCGGAAAACTTGATCCTGATCAGTATGTGGACGCAAATCTCACGGTAGTCGTTGACAAACCGACCGACATCTCCTTTGATGTCAGCTACCGCAACGGCCAAAACCTTCACACCAACTCTGTGCAGATCCCAGTCTCTCTTGGAGAGCGCAAGGTCCGCGCAGAGATGATTCTCAACAATATTGAGATTGCCAACAAAGGAACCTACTATCAGGTCACGGGCGATGTCAACAACGCAGGACTTGAGGATGCAAAGTCCATCATCGTAACAACCGCAAAAGCAACACCGGTCGCTCCTATGGAAAGCTATGTGGTAGGCTCTCTTGAACCGGACGGAATTGCCGAGTTTGATGTCACCTTCACAAACCCCGAATCCAATGTTGTTGATCTCCTGGTCTCGTACAAGGATGCGGACGGCAACCAGTATCAGTCAACCGTTCAGGTGACTCTGAGCGGCGCTGTTGTCTCCGGCAACGCAACCTCAAGTGACGAATCTCCCGCTGGCGCTGTTGCTGCGGTTGTGGTAATTCTTCTGATTGGTGTCTGTGCGGTTGTTGCATGGCGGCGCGGACTGCTGACGGATCTGAGGAAAAAATAAATCATGACAGACGTTCCTGTAGTTGAGCTTGTCGACGTGTATAAGGTCTATCACATGCCGGCAGGCGATGTGCATGCCTTAAACGGCGTTACCTTCTCAGTGATGAAAGGAGAGTTTGTGGCTATCATGGGTCCGTCAGGTTCGGGTAAATCAACACTGATGAATATGATCGGCTGTCTTGACGTGCCGACATCAGGCGAGATGTACATCGACGGCCGGAGCATCAAGGAGATGACCGATGATGAGCTGACCGAGCACCGCCGTGACCGGATTGGTTTCATTTTTCAGAAGTTCAATCTGATCGGTCTTCTGACCGCATATGAGAATGTGGAGTATCCGATGATTCTCAAATACGGTAAGCGCGATGATACCGGCAGACCAAAGGAGCTTTTGGGAATGGTAGGCATTGACGAGCAGAAGATGACCCACACGCCGTTTGAGCTCTCGGGAGGTCAGCAGCAGCGTGTGGCAATTGCGCGGGCGCTTGCCAACGATCCGGCTCTTCTTCTTTGTGATGAGCCGACCGGAAATCTGGATTCCAAGATGAGTCAGCAGATTATGGAGCTGCTGCAGGATCTGAACAATAAAGGCAGGACAATTGTGATGGTCACGCATGATCCAAATACGGCGAAGTATGCACGCCGGACAATTGTTATCCGTGACGGGGAAATTGTGAATGAGTAAAACGTCCTCCACCTCTGTTGTGGGCAAGCTCATTTCTCCGATTATTTTTGAGCTTTCGATACGCAACCTCCGGCTGAATTTTCTGCGGTCGCTTCTCTCGATGGTTGGTATCATTATCGGCGTTGTTGCGATTACGTCGCTTGGTATGATGGGTGCTGCGTTTTCTTCGGATATGACATCGATTCTGTCGTCTTCGACGAACTCGCTGACCATTTATTCAGCTGATGAAAAAATAGTGGACGGAGTTTCGGCGAATGGTCTCTCTTCCAAGGATCTCCGAGATATTGAAGCCGCGATACGAACGGTGACGAGTGACTATTCACTGATTCCTATGTATCAGGGAAGTAAGTCGATTACTTCGGGCAAGGATGCGTTTTCGGCATCAGTTTATGGTCTTGAACCGGGTGATATCCCTGATCTTGTGACGATTTCCAGCGGAAAAGTTCCCCGCAGTACAGAAGGGGTTCTGATTGGTCAGAAGCTTGCGGATGATTATGATCTCCGCATCGGCAGTCGTCTGATGATGACTGATAAGAACGGGGCAACGACCGCCGTGCGTGTTGTTGGTATCATGGAAAGTTCAGGTATGTCACTGACGTTTTCAACGGATCGGGCGATTGTCGGGACTGCGACATGGTTTGAGTCTATGGCAAATACCCACAAGCTGTACTACTCTGCCATGGTGAAGACAGGTAATCTGGATAATCTTGATCCGATGGTTGAGGCGATTGAGAAGCGGCTGAATGGTCGTGCCGACCGCAAGACGGATGATCGTGTGAATATCCTTGATGCCCGGCAGTTTGCTGCGGCGATGCAGGAGGGTCTTGGTATGGTCTCTCTGTTCCTTATGGCTATCGGCGGAATTTCCCTGTTGGTTGCCGCAATTGCGATCTTCAATGTGATGCTGATGAGTGTGAATGAGCGTATCCGCGAGATTGGTATTCTGCGCAGTATCGGAACGCTCCGCAGTCAGGTGCTGCTGATGTTTCTGTATGAAGCAATTATCATTGGTCTGATCGGGGCGCTGATCGGCGGAATCTTGAGCGCCGGTGCGTCGGCGGTGGTGATTGGTCTGCTGTTTGGAAACATCGCTCTGATGTTTACTCCGGCGGTCCTCGTCTACATTCCGTACGGTATTATTATCGGCGTTGTTGTCTGTCTGCTGTCAGGATTGTATCCGGCATGGAAAGCGGCGAATCTGAATCCGGTGGAAGCACTGGCTTCGGATTAATTTTTTTTATTGATCTGATTTTCTGTTCGTTTTTAAAATCGGACTTACGCGGTGATGAGTTTCATTATTTGAGATTTTCTGTCTTTGGCCGCGCTTGGAGTAACCACGGAATGCACAGAGCACACAGAACTTCACGGAAAAATGAAAATCACATGCCTTCGGCCTGCTCACTGCTTCGCAGAAATGCACGGAGAACGCCTGCGGCGCCGGAATGCACGGAATATATTTTTCATATTTTGAGGGAGTAAAAGAGAATAAATTGTCTCGGAAATCTTTCCGTGCATTCCGGCGCCGCAGGCGTTCTCCGTGCATTCAGTGAAGCTCCGTGTGTTCGGTGCATTCCGTGGTTACTTCAAACAAAAAAAGTATTTTTACTCTGCAAGTTTCTTGCCGAGTGTTTTTGCCGCTGCGATCGTTTCAGGTTTCAGATCATCTGCCGTGTGCAGGCTGCCCACGATCAGCGGCTCGACAGCAGTTGCACCTAAATGACTAAAGCCGCCCACAAGCGTGTTCGCACACTGCACATACGCCTTTTCATCATCATATCCTTGGGTTATAATTGCCGCAGTCTTTATCCCGGGCTTCATTCTCGAACCCTCAGGCCCGATAAATGCATACAGCCGGTCGATGAAGCATTTGATCTGGCCCGTGTTTTCGCCAAAGTAAATCGGTGACCCGATAATAATCGCATCCGCAGCATTGATCTTAGCATACAGCGGCGTCATGTCATCCTTTTGCGTACACAGTTTCGCCTGATCCGCTTTACAGGCAAGACATCCCTTGCAGCCGTGAATATTCATCTTTGCCGCATCAATGAACTCAACCTCCGCCCCCGCAGTCTTTGCCGCGTCAAGTGCTGCTTCGATCAGTTTCTTTGTGCTGCTTTTCGGTGCAGCCGAACCGCAAATGCCGAGAACTTTTGTCATGTCTTTTATTTTCTTTGGAATCTGTAATTAGTTTGTGTATCCTGACACTGCCGCATTTGCGCTGTCAGGTTTTTTTTCGTGCTGCTTTTCATCGTTACCGCTGAGTTGCAACCATGAAAAAACCTCACTCTCGCATAACAATCAAATGGAAAGAAAAACAAAAACTACTGCAGATGTCACTCCCAGAGGAGCTCCCAAAAACATACGACTTTGCCGCCGTGGAAAAGCGGTGGCTGGGCGAATGGAATGATAGCGATTTTTACTTCGATACCCAATCGAACAAACCCCAATACGTAATTGACACCCCGCCGCCGTACCCGACCGGCAAACTCCACATCGGCCACGCATTAAACTGGGTCTACATGGATATCATCGCGCGCTACAAACGCATGACCGGCTACAACGTCATGTTCCCGCAGGGCTGGGACTGTCACGGCCTCCCGACCGAAGTCAAGGTCGAAGAGACCCACAACATCACCAAAAATGACGTTTCCCGCGAAGAATTCCGCCGCATGTGCCGCGAACTCACCGTAGATAACATCGCAGCAATGCGCCAGTCACTTCGAACCATGGGTTTCTCGGTAGACTGGAGCAACGAATACATCACCATGGAGCCGTACTACTACGGCAAAACCCAGCTCTCGTTCCTGCGCATGCTCAAAGACGGCTACATCTATCAGGACGAGCATCCGGTAAACTACTGCACCCGCTGCGAGACTGCAATCGCATTCGCCGAAGTATCCTACTACGAAGGAACCACGCTCCTCAACTTCTTCGACTTCGACGGACTGGAGATCGCAACCACGCGCCCTGAACTGCTCGCAGCCTGTGTCGCCGTCGCCGTCCACCCTGATGACGAGCGGTACACGGAAAGTGTTGGAAAAACTCTCCGCGTCCCCATCTTCGGTCACGACGTAACCATCATCGCCGACGATGCCGTTGACATGAACTTCGGATCAGGTGCCGTAATGATCTGTACGTTTGGTGACAAGACCGACGTGTTCTGGTGGAAAAAACATCACCTCCCGCTCCGCAAGGCGCTCTCCACCAATGGAACCATGACTGCCATCTGCGGCAAGTATCAGGGAATGACCTCAAAGGCATGCCGCGAAGCAATCCTTGCCGACATGAAAGCACTCGGCATCCTCAAAAGCCAGAAACAGATCGACCAGCGTGTCGGCGGCTGCTGGAGATGCAAGACTCCGATCGAAATTCTCTCCGAACGCCAGTGGTTCGTCAGAGTCAAGGGTGATGAGATCGTCAAAGCAGCCCGCGAGATCAAATGGTATCCCGAACACATGCTGCAGCGGCTGGAAAACTGGGCAGAGCAGATGGAGTGGGACTGGTGCATTTCCCGTCAGCGGCTGTTTGCCACCCCGATTCCGGTCTGGTTCTGTGATCAGTGCGGCGAAATGATTTTGCCGGACGAGGCCGATCTCCCGATCGATCCGACCATCGACAAACCAAAGCATGCCTGCCCGAAGTGCGGCGGCAGTTCGTTCACCGGCGAAACCGACGTGCTCGACACCTGGATGGATTCATCCATCACTGATCTGCACATCACCGGCTGGGACGGTTCAGGCAGACCGCCGTACTTCCCGTCACAGATTCGTCCGCAGGGACATGACATCATCAGAACCTGGGCATTCTACACCATCCTCCGCAGCATCGCGCTCACCGGTGAAAAGCCGTGGGACGGCATTCTGATCAACGGCATGGTGCTCGGCGAGGACGGGTTCAAGATGTCGAAGTCGCGCGGCAATGTGATCGGCCCTGAGGATGTCATGGGTCCGTACGGTGTTGACGCGCTTCGTCAGTGGGCTGCTGCCGGCTCTTCGACCGGTCAGGACATTCAGTTCAACTGGAATGATGTGGTCGCAGCATCCAGATTCCAGACAAAGATGTGGAACATCGTCAGGTTCTCCTTGATGCAGATCAACAAGGAGACCACGGTTCCGGAAACAAACGGCCCGTCCACTCTGATTGACCGCTGGATGCTTGCAAACCTCTCACATACGATTGCTGAAGTAACGGACGCTATGGAAAACTATCTCTTCGACAAGGGTCTGAAGCTGATCCGCGACTTTGCATGGAATGTGCTTGCCGATGAGTATCTGGAGTTTGTGAAAGGCAGACTCTACAGCGAGGACCCTGACCGCGCCGGTGCGGTTTACACGCTTCGGACGACGGTGGATGCTCTGTGTACGATGCTCTCTCCCTATATTCCGTTCTTTGCGCAGGAGTGTTACCACCATCTCTCCGGCGGTGCGAGAATTATTGATCATCCCTGGAGCAGTTTCTCGTACACTGATGCGGACGCGATGCGTGACGGCGATCTTGTGGTGAATATTGTCGGCGTGCTCCGCAAGTACAAGCATGATGCAGGACTTGCCCTCAATGCACCGCTCGGTGAGACTACCATCTATACGCCGTCGCACAATGTTGATGATGCAGGCGATCTCGGCCGCACGGTGAATGCTCAGGTGACCTGGAAGGCGGAGGAGCCGAAGCTTGAGAAGAAGGTCGGCGATGTGGTGTTCAACAAGGGTGTTGTCGGCAAAACGCTCCGCGGAAAGGCGGGCGCATTCATGGCAGCGGTGAACGCACTTTCTGATGCCGACAAGATAACACCGCCGGCATTTGTCGTCGCTGACGGCGAGGAGATTGCGGTGCCGGAGAATGCATGGACCACTTCGTATGTTTACTCGGTCTCCGGTATGGCGGTTGATGTGATCATGGTTGATGATGCGATCATTACGATCAGAAAAGCCTGATCGTTTTCACTTTTTTTCGCTTCGTCGTGTTTGCCGCTTCGTCGGCTCCGCCCACGGAAAATCGGAACGCACGGAAATTTTCACAGAAAACATCACGGAGCAGACGTGAACAACACGGAAATGAATTGTTGTGATCTCACAAAATGTTTCGTTGGTTTCGTTTTGGGAATTTTTCTGAAAAATCGCGACGAAATATTTTCATGGCACAACAACAGAAATAGGAGTTACGCGATATGATATTGCAAAAAGATCTCAGTTCCTTTTTTTCTGGAAAAAAGTAGGCTGGTGAGTGGTAAGTGGGTTTTACTTGAAAAAACCAACCGCAGATTCACGCAGATTCCAAATTTGCCAATCGCTGTTATCTTGCGTTCGGTCGGGACTCCGGCTAATCGCCTCCGTCCTTTTCGACCTCACTGGATAACAGCTGGCAAATTTCTTCGGTTTTTTGTTGAGTGATGAGTATAATTTATCTCATCCTCTCCCCTCACATTTTTCAGAAAACGCCATCTATACGAATATGTAATTGATTTTTTTCCAAACAGAGCCGCATTTACCACTCCAACAAAAAACCGATAAAATTTGCCAGCTGTTATCCAGTGAGGTCGAAAAGGACGGAGGCGATTAGCCGGAGTCCCGACCGAACGCAAGATAACAGCGATTGGCAAATTTGGAATCTGCGTGAATCTGCGGTTGTTTTTTCTCATCATACCCATCCACCACTAATCCAGTCAACATTTTTCAGAAAAAAACAGATAAGTTTTCCTTGACATCACACCGCGTAACTCCTATCCTAATTAAAATAAATCTATTTCCGTGTTGTTCACGTCTGCTCCGTGATGTTTTTTCCGTGAAATTTCCGTGTGTTCAGTGTGTTCCGTGGGCGGAGCTGCGAAGCAGAAATGATTTTGTGTATATGATCCCCGCCCACTCTTTTTATATTTCAAGTCCCAACATTTATGGAATATGGTCGAAAGCTACGCATGCGGCGTGTCCATGAAACCACTTCTTGGACAAACCGTTGGACAAATCCTGAACAGCACTGCAGCGAAGTACCCGAGCACTGACGCTCTCGTCTCCGTTGAACAGAATCTTCGTTACACATGGGCGGAGTTTCTAAGCGCTGTTGATGACGTAGCCAAAGGGCTCATGATGCTTGGCGTCGAACACGGCATGCGTGTTGCCATCTGGGCAATGAACTATGCCGAGTGGGTACTCGTTCAGTACGCCACCGCAAAAATCGGTGCCGTCATGGTCAACATCAACCCTGCTTACCGGACATTTGAACTGGAGTACGCCTTAAAGCAGTCTGAAGTTGACACCCTGATCTTACAGGGACGGTTCAAGACCTCAGACTACGTCGGCATGTTCTACGAAGCATGCCCCGAAGCATTTGAATCAAAACCGGGGAGACTGAGATCAGAAAAGTTCCCGTACCTCAGAAACATCGTCTTCATGGGCGAAATCCCTTACAACGGCATGTACCGATGGAGCGAAATGCTCGAAGCAGGCAGACAGATCTCGGATCAGGAACTCTCCGACCGTGAAGACTCGGTCGAGTTTGACGACCCCTTAAACATCCAGTACACCAGCGGCACCACCGGCTACCCAAAAGGCGTCGTCTTATCCCATCACTCAGTGCTGAACAACGGCATGATCATCGGCGACGGCATGAAGTTCACCGAAAAAGACAAACTCTGCATTCCGGTGCCCTTCTACCACTGCTTCGGCATGGTCCTCTCCAACATGGCCTGCGTCACGCACGGCACCACCATGGTGATTCCCTCTCCCTCCTTTGACCCAGAAGCGGTCATGAAAGCAGTACAGGACGAGCGATGCACCGCCGTGCACGGCGTTCCCACCATGTTCATCGCCGAACTTGAGCACCCGAACTTCTCCCGCTATGACTTCTCCAGTCTCCGCACCGGAATCATGGCAGGTTCCCCCTGCCCGATCGAGCGGATGCGGGAGGTCAGCGACAAGATGAACATGAAAGAGATCGTCATCGTCTACGGTCTCACCGAAACATCCCCGGGAATCACCATGTCCACCACCGATGACAGCCTCGAGCGGCGTGTCACAACCGTCGGCCGTGTTTTCCCTCACACCGAACTCATCATCAAGGACCCGAAAACCGGACGCATCGTACCACTCGGCGAGACCGGTGAAATCTGTGCCCGCGGCTACATGAAAATGAAGTGCTACTACAACAATCCTTCCGCCACCGCACAGGTGATCGACCGCAACGGATGGCTGCACTCAGGCGATCTTGGAACGATGGATGAAGAAGGCTATGTCAAGATGGTCGGCCGGTTAAAGGAGATGGTAATCCGCGGCGGAGAAAATCTGTACCCGCGTGAGATCGAAGAGTTCCTGCACCTGCACAAAAAGATCTCTGATGTTTACGTCATCGGTGTTCCTGACGAAAAATACGGCGAAGAGCTGATGGCATGGGTCAAGGTCGAGCCTGGCCAGACGCTTACCGAAGACGAGATTCGTGATTACTGCACCGGACGCATCGCCCGCCAGAAAATTCCCCGATACTACAAGTTCGTTGACTCGTTCCCGATGACGGTCACCGGAAAAATTCAAAAAGGCGAAATGCAGAAGGTTTCCATCGCTGAACTCGGCCTCGAAGAAGTTGCAAAAATCAAAACTGCATAACTCACTTCCTTTTTTTTCGAATTAATCCCTGTTCTGATGAATTTTGCGTAAATGGATTGCATCCAACAACATAATATAATAATCAATTCTAATATGAACTGGAACAAAAAATGCCAACAACACATGTAGTATTTGTCGGACCCGAGCGGGATTTCCTCATGGGATCCATCGCTCTTCTTCGCGAAGTGGGATTTTCCCGCATCGTTCTGGTGACTGGGAATGATCCCAAGTTCTCCGGAGAAGCTCTTGTACAAAAAACTGCAAAATCCCTGTCCCGCGATCTTGGAATCTTTTGGCCGGTCTCCGTGGTGGAAGTGAACAAGTCGTCAGTCATGGAGGCTGCAAATCAGATCCTTTCGATCATCAACAGTGAGCGCACGCTCGGCAACGATGTTTTACTCAACGTCGCTTCTGCTCTTCAGCCGCTTTCGATGAGTGCATACATTGCCGCAAGCATGAGCAGAGCACGTGTGGTCTCGGCTCTGCCAAACTACAGCGACGATGGTACGCTTGTTGGAGCGCTGGAGATTGTTGAGATTCCGGTTCTGCCGATCGGCTATCCCGGTGCAGAGCAGCAGTTGTTAATTTCCCGTATCGGCGATGGTGTGGAGTCGCTCGATTCGCTGATTTATCTGATGTTTCCGGAGATCGACAAGAATTCAAAGCGGTTCCGCAGCGAGAGGAGCAGACTGTCTCACCATCTCTCAAAGCTTGAGTCCGGCGGATTCATTGTGAAGACTAAGTACGGCAGAAATATTGCGATCCGTTTGACCTGTCTTGGCCAGATGTTTGCACAGGTTATCTCCCGCGGCGATGTGCCCCAGGATGACTAATCTTTTTTAGAGAAGTATTTTTCCAATATCTTCAGGACTCTCTGCCACAATTACTCGTGGCGGACAGGTCCGGTTTGGTTCGTAGAAGTTTCGGTCACCGTAGGCTGCGTAGACTGCGGCAAGTCCGAGTGCTTTGGCAGGTTCGATGTCGCGACGGATTGAGTCGCCGACATAGATGGTCTCGTGCGGCATGGTGTCAAGCAGACTCATGGCGTACTCAAACGGTGCGTGATGCGGTTTTTTGTAGCCGGTGAGATCATATGCAACGACGACGTCGAAGTAGGCGTCAAGACCGGTGTGTTTCAGCCGCTCGACTGCGGCATACTCATACGCGTCGGTTACGATGCCGAGCCGGTATCCTTTTTGTTTGAGTCCTGAGAGAAGGTCGGGGATTCCCGGGTAGGGTGCAAGGCCGGTGAACTTTGCGTCTTCAAATGCTTTGACTGCGGCAAGGTATCCGTCCACGCTGAATCTCTGGTTGTCCATCATGAAGTCCTGGAGGTTTGCATGGTCTTCGATGTGATATTTCCAGCGGAGGTAGTAGGAGAAGAGCTGGTCTCCTGTTCCAAAGCCCACGGTGTCCGCGGCAGCTGCGGCTCCTCGTTTCATTGCGGCAACGAAGTCGAAAAGTGTGTTGTCCATGTCGAAAAGGACGGCAGAGTAGGCAGGTTCAAGGAGGGGTTTCTGCATGTTGCTGGTTAGATGTTTTCCATAAGTCTACTTAGGGATGCCGGTTCCGGCAGGCAGGGGTTCAGGAAAAAAATGATGGTCAGCTCCGCCCACGGAAAAACGGAACACACGGAGTTTCACCGAAAAAAACATCACGGAGCAGACGTGAACATCACGGAAATGAATTGTTTTCGTATTCTGTGATGTTTTCGTCTGCTCCGTGATGTTTTTTCCACGTGTTCCGTTTTTTCCTGCGAAACAGTGAGCAGGCCGAAGGCATGCGAGTCGTGGGCGGAGGAACAACGAACGTTAGTTGCCAATAAACGAGTTCACGATCAAAGCCAAAAAAATGGTGCCGGAAATAAACTGCGGGTCAGTTCATTTGGCGTCTGCGGCATAGTGTTGTATTTCGCCTGCGGCAACCATGTTTCCTGTGTCGTCAAGCATGGATACTGCGCCGTGTCCGCAGCAGATCAGGAGTTTTTTTCCTTTTCTCTTGAGCTCGTCGTCAAGTTCTTTGGCGATGCGCATGAGTTCATGGCGTTCGGTTCTGGCGATTGTGCTGTTGACGTTGACGCTGGTGACGAGATAGTCTGCAATGGAGCAGTAGTCTCTGCGCTCTTTTGTCATGGTGGCAAAGTTGATCAGTGCGTCGCTGGTGAAGAGGAGGCCAATGTCTTTTTCGTAGAGAAAAATTTGTCCGGCGATGTGGCCGCCCAGACTTTCCCAGATCTCAAAGTGCATGCCGCCGAAGTCGAGTTCATCGATCACGGGGAAAAGTCCGTGCATCTCTTTGGGTGTGGTGCTGCAGAGGTCGACAGAGTCCGGGACATTCATTTTGGAGAAGGTGTTGATGGTGGTGGTGTAGGAGCGTTCCAGTTGTTTGTGATCTGTGTCGGATCCAAATCCCCGTGTTCCTGCGTCAAGGATCTGTTTTGTTACGGGGTGCATGATTGGTTTTACCGGCAAAAATCCTGCGGCTCCGCAGTGGTCTGCGTCGGCGTGAGTGCAGACGACTTTTTTGACGTCGGCAAACCCTTCGACGCCGAGAGTTTTCAGCATGGTTTCGACGTCATGATAACAGCAGCCGTATCCGGTGTCGAGGATCATGTTTCCTTCCGGCGTTCTGAAGAGGTTGACGTTTCCTCCGCCCGGCAGTTGTATGGACCAGAGTTCACGATCGTTCGAGAGTGATATTTTCTGATAGTCGGCGGTGAAGTTTTTGCCGGAGTTTGCCGAGAGATAGAGGCCGATGTTTTCCATGATCTGGAGGGCTTCTTTTGGATCTTTTCCAAGCTCTACCAGTTGTTCGACCGCTTCTTCAGTTTCTTTGAAGTACTCTTCTGCTTCTTTGTCATTCAGTATGGATATGTATGGGCGAATCCGTTGCTGAAACGTTTCGTCAATGTAGGGTGATTTTTTTCCCTGAGTCTCGTTTGACGGAGTCATTGTTTGAGTAGTATTGGTTTTTTCAGTTATATGTTTTGCAGGTTTTTTCCTTGGCTTTGTTGAGCTGATGCGTCGACGCTGTTTTTGTTGGCAATGGTTTTTACGTATATCAATATGGGGTTTATTGCTTGTGTGTTTTTCTTTGCAATTTGGGTTGGTACTCATTTTTGTTGATGTTTTTGTGTCTGTAACGGTGTTCTGATCAAAATATTTTCTCGGTGATTGGGGTAGTGTTGGGCTTTTTTTACGATACTGTCCGAAAAGTTTTGCACAGGAAAAAAATTGTGATGCCGTGAACATTTGAATATTTTGAAACACGAAACAGTACGAAAAACACGAAACCTCTGCTTTGATTCAGATTCAACCGCTTGTGAGATCCAAATGCGTTGCAGCAAAAACCACTCTACAGCACCGCTTGCGTCATTGTTCTCATTTTGTGTTTTTCGTGTGGTTCGTGTTTAGAATTGTAATGAGGCGTAGAACAATAGCCCAAAATAATTTTTTTACAGATGAATGCATGGATATCACGCCGAACGCGAAACAATTCACCATCACCATCGGTAAAGGATGCCTCTTTTCAGAACAGAGTTCGCTCAGCGCCGTACTCGCACAAATTCATGCAGAATTTTCTCATATTTTTCCTATTTGATCTCACATCTCACATCTCCTCCAGCGAATGCTCTCTCAGAGTTCTGAAACTGATAATGATAATTCTCGGGAAACCTTATATATTATCATGACTTACTACTAGTAATCAACTCTGAAGGAGTTGTCCCCTAAAAAACCAAAAGGATGGTGATGTAAAAAGTCTCCAGTAAAAAAGAACCCAACAGTTTCAATCCAGATGCCGGTCTGACAGCACAAGAATCAGAGTAATGTTACCACCACATGCCCGGCCAATCCAAACACTCATACTCTCCAATAATTCGGACTGCAAAAACCACCACACACCATTCAAAAGCAGTCTGAATCAAAAAATACAATACTGCCTGCGGACGTCCACACCCGTCCGCAGCAAAAAAATTGTTACTCCTCCTTTTCTGTCTTCTCAGTAAACAGCGGAAGAATGTCCGTAATTGCCTTCCGGTCCCCGATAACAACCGCCGTGTCGCCTGCCTCAAGTACTGTATTTCCGTCAGGCGCAACAACAGCATCATTACTGTCCTCGCCGCGCCGCACAGCAATAACCGATATACCGTGGTCTGCCCGCAGGTGAACATCAGACAACCTTTTTCCGGCAACATCACAGTTGTCTCCAACCCTGATCTGCTCAATTGAGTTACGGTTCATCGAATCCTTCTCCTCAGTCCTTATCGCCCGCAGATGAATCGCATCAAACCAGCTGCCGGACTTCTCCGTCTTATCGCCATGCGATCCCACATCAATATACTGATCATAAAGATCATTTCTGATCTGCTTCACATACAAATCCTGATCCTGCTGCGGAACCTGCTCGTTTGCAAGAATTCTGCGGAAAATCTGCAGAGCCGCCTCACGTTCATCCACAATCACTTCATCAGCACCAAGCCGGTACAGCTCCTGGGTCTCGGAGATAAATCTGGATCTTGTGATGATGTTGATGTGCGGATTCATCCTGCGAACGGTTGTAACAATCGCTTTGATTGCTTCCATGTCAGGAATCGTGATCACAATGGAACGTGCCTTCATCACTCCGGCGTACTCAAGGATCGAGTCACGCGTTGCGTCGCCGTAAACGATTCGTTCACCGCGTTTCTTCTCGCGGTTCACAGTCTCCGCATTCAGTTCAAGAATGAGGTAGGGGATCTCCACCCGCTTCAGTGCCTTCGATACGTACTGTCCCGCAAGACCGTATCCCACCACAATCACATGCTCTTTGGGTTTGATCTCGCAGTTGTCCCCCTCTCCCTCCTCTTCGAAGATGTTTCCGCCCGGCACCTTTGGCTTGACCAGCCTTTTTGCAATCGCCGGACCTGCATTCACCGCAAACGGCGTAATCGCCATGGTTACAATAGTAATCGCAAGGAATACCTGATAAACATCCTGCGTCAGAATGCCTGACGACAGACCGGTGGATCCCAAAATGAATGAGAACTCACCAATCTGCGACAGGCCGATTGCCGAGAGGATCGCAGCAGCTCCCGTTATACCAATCGCTCTCACACTCACGATGTTGATGAGTGTTTTTCCAAACATCAGAACAACCGCAAGTACAATGATTAACAGAAGGTGTTCCATGACGTACTGCAAATTCAGCATCATACCAATTGAGACAAAGAAGAAACTTGTCAAAAGATCACGGAACGGCAGAATCTGTCCGATGACTTCGTGGCTGTAATCGGATTCAGAGATTGCAATTCCTGCGAGGAACGCACCAAGCGCAAGAGAGACACCGTTTAAGGACATCAGCCAGGCGATACCGAAACAGATGGCAACGATTGAGATGATGAAGAGTTCCTTGCTCCGGGTTAAGGCAACTCTTGTCAGGAATTTTGGTACAAGGAATATGGCTCCAACGAGAACGATTGCAAGGATAACCATACCCATACCGAAGTTCAGAAGGGATCCAACCAGATCGGTTTCTGAGGTTCCGGCAAGGATGGGGACCATGAGCATCATGGGAATGACGTTTAAGTCTTGGAAGATAAGCAGGCCAAGCGCAATTCTCCCATGCTTTGTGTCAACCTCGCCGCTGTTCTGGTACAGGTTCATGATGACGGCGGTTGATGAGTGCGCAACTAAGAATCCTATGAAAATTGCGACGTTCGAGTCAAATCCGACCGCGACCATGACGGCCCAGACGGCTGCCGTGGTGAGCACCAGCTGGAGGGTACCTCCTACCAGTACGATCTTTTTCATTGAGAGCAGACTCTTCAATGACATCTCAAGACCGATGGTGAACATCAGGAGGATGACACCAAGTTCGGCTAAGAGTGATACCTGTTCTTCGGTGACCAGACCAAGGCCTGCAGGACCTACGATGATACCGGTAATGAAGTAGCCGATAATAAACGGCATACGCAGGCGTCTGCCTACGAAAAGAACGGCGATGGCGCACGCGAGTACTACCACCACCGACATAATAAGTTCTGATTGTGCGTCCACCTGTTAATCCTCCAAAATTTCAGGGCGTTTCAACTTTTTAATGAGAGAATGCACAAAACAGGCATGCCTCTGGTGTGCTCTGTGTTGGGTATTCTGTCATTACCAAGGATGCTTCCCGGAGATGATGTTTTGGTGGAACTTTTTATGCAAGTAATCAGTAAAAAACTCTCTGTAGACAAGAGGAGTTGAGAAAAATTGCTGTTGTTTCTGATGATGTTTTGGCTGAGTGATTTTTCAATATTTTTTGGTGAAGAAAACTTCATATGAAATAAACTTCATATATACTTTCAGAGGATCATGAAGATTACCAAACGACTGTTTTCCCTGTGTCTGATTTTTGCATTTTTTTTGGTCTGTGGAATTTTAGGGCTGTTGTTGGAGTATCTCTATCCGAATGTTCCGCCGGGCCCTGGACTGAGCGGCGTAACCTATGGAATTATTGGTGTTGTTGTCGGAGGATGTTTTATTCTTGGATGCCTCTACCGGTACCGGCGTGATCCTGCTGAGATGAAAATTGATGATAAACCGTATCAGGATGAACGATGGCTTCGTGTGCAGGAGAAGGGAGCGTCCTCTACATTTTATGTAGTTCTTGGACTCCTTTTCCTCTGTGTCACCTATGTGCAGTACATCTGTGAGATATTTCTTGGTATCAGCGACATGGTGATTGTCGAAAATATATCCAGAATGTTTCTGTCTCTGATGCTCCTTTCTGTTGGCGCTCTGGTCGTGTTTGTCATCCATTACTACTATGCAAAGGTGTGAAATATTATGACATCTCTTTACTATCTTGAACGCTACACCGTTCTTGCCGCAGGTTTTCTTGCCTGCGGGGCCTTGAGTCTGCTTCTCTCGTTTGCAGACGACACTGCCCAGTTTCCCTACACATCCATTTTGTTTCTCGGGATGGGAGTTGCTGCGGCAGCATATGTTCTGAAAAACCACCGGGACAGAACTGACTCATCAGGAAATCTGGTGTTTCCCAAACTTGATGAACGCGAACTGCTTGTTGTTATGAAATCATCCTGGGCCGCACAGGAGATTGCAGTAATAGTACTGCTGTTTGCCGCATTCAATGCAGGACCGATTCTTCACATCCTCGCAGGAGATGTCTCTTACGCGGTAGTTTCTGCTGTGCGGGTACTTCTGTTGGGGTTGTTTGCTGTTCTGATGATGGTCTACCTGATTGCTCATGCATACTTTGAACGGAAAATGTAATTTCTCTGAACATTGAAAACTGCGAAAATTTCTCAGGCATGTTTTGAGAAGTTGGAAGGACGGCAAGGCTATTTCCCTCTCTGTCAAAATAATTAAGGATAAAGAAATGGATAACAAAATTCGGGAGCTGCGTGCCACACGCAGCATGACCCAGCAGGAGCTGGCTGATGCGGTCTTTGTATCCTCCCGGACAATTATCTCTCTGGAAAAAGGGCAGTATAATCCTTCAGTCCTGCTCGCCCACAAAATTGCCTGCATCTTTGATCTCCCGATCGAAGAGGTGTTCATCTTCTCAGCAGACGATGAACCAGAATCGGTGGCAAAATGATCCGCCGGCTGCTTGTTCTTTTTCTTCTCTTCATCATCATCACATCTCCGACAGTCGTGGCATCCCCCGCATCCTTTGATCTGCGTGAGCTGCATGCCGTAACTTTTGCAAAGTCGCAAGGAGATGCCAACACCTGCTGGGCGTTCGGTGTTGTGAACGCTGCCGAGTCAAACATCATCACAAAAGGCCTTGCGGATGCTGACTCTCTTGATCTCTCGGAGCTGCACCTCGCCTACTTTGCCTACAATCGCGACGAGGTAAGTGTTGATGCTGTCCAAGAGGGACTCGAAGGACTTCGCGGCGACTTCATCAGTCTCTCTGACGAAAAATCGTATCTTGAAGCAGGAGGCAACGAACTTTTTGCCGCGTTCGTTCTTGCGTCATGGTTCGGGTTTGTGAACGAATCCATCGCTCCTTACGAAAATATTTCGGCTCTTGATTCCTCGCTTGCGCATGCGGCAAACTCGTATTATCTCGTGAACTCTTCATGGCTCAAGTTCAGTGAGCCGGATGCGATCAAACGCATGATGATGAAAACCGGAGCTGCGTCTGTTGGTCTCTACTCAAACGACTCCTACTACCGCAACGACACCTTCGCTTACTACTGTTTTGATCATGCGGACAGTTCTCACACCGTCGGCCTTGTCGGATGGGATGATAATTTTTCCAGGGAAAATTTTACCGTCGTCCCTCCGGGTGACGGTGCATGGCTGATGAAAAACAGCTGGGGACCTGAGTTTGGGGACAATGGATTTTTCTGGGTCTCGTACTATGATACCTCGCTTGACAATGCGGTATTTTATGATGTCGTCCCTGCCGAGACATTTGATCACAATTACCAGTACGACGGCGGCATTCTGCCGACATCAATGCCGGTCGCTTCCAACGGCAGCGACGAAATAACAGTTTCTGCGGCGAACATCTTTACTGCGAAAGGATATGAGTCCCTTCGTGCGGTCTCGTTTTTCACCTTTAACAAAAATGTCTCGTATGATATTTTTGTCTCAATCAATGGAGTCAAATTCGGTAGCGCCCTCAAAAGAGTGGTGAGCGGAACTGCGGAAACCCCTGGGTATCACACGATTCCGCTCCCCCGCCCGCTTCTGCTTCGCCCGAACGAATCTTTTGCCGTCACGGTTACGCTTCGTGCAGAGGCTGACACCTCGGATTTTTTTGAAAACCCGGGCCTCTCCCTGCCGCTGGATCTCACCCAGCGGCATCAGATATTTATCTCAACCTCGGTGTCTGAGGAAAACCAGAGTTATCTGTTTGATGAGGATGAAGGGGCGTGGACCGATATTGGTGCGCACGGCGATGTGAACGTGAGGATCAAAGCGTTCACTGTCGACGCTGGCACGCGATAAAACGCGAAGAACGCGAATCGCATGCCTTCCACACGCCGTTTCGTCGTGTTTAACTCCTCCTTTCAGGAGTCGTTTCGGCCTGCTCACCGCTTCGCGGAATAGCGCGAATAAAAAAAATCGCCAATGGCGATTTTTAAGAGGTTGCTAAATAACTTATTTTCAGATTAATCTATGCTCTCAGAAAAATATTGGTAATTTTTTTTCAAAAATCGCCATTGGCGATTTTTAAGAGGTTGCTAAATAACTTATTTTCAGATCAATCTATGCTCTCAGAAAAATATTGGTAATTTTTTTTTCAAAAATCGCCATTGGCGATTTTTTATTCGCGTTCTTCGTGCTATTCGCGTTTCGAGTTTCTTTGCGTTTCACAAAGATCATATACCGCAGGATGAACAGCCGCCGCTTCGAAGCAGGCGTTCGGTCAGCTGCCCGGTCTGGAGCTCAAGATCAGACACCCGTTCGCGCAGCTCCATATTCTCCTTCTCAAGAACGAGGATCATCCCTTCCAGCCGCTTGAGTTCATGGAGAATGGCATCATTATCAAGTTCCTGTGTCATATGATTGAGGTGTTCGCCTGAATAGTATATAGATATGAAGATAGCGACCCCTGATGCCGCATTCCCACATACTAATAGTACCTCACACCAAGATTACTACTACAAATGGCAGGCATGTTTGAGATCACCTCCTCGTTCGCTCCCCGCGGCTCGCAGCCGGAAGCAATCGCCGAACTCACCGACAGAATTTTAGACGGCGAACAGTATCAGACCCTGCTTGGCGTGACGGGGTCAGGAAAAACCTTCACCATTGCAAATGTTATCGCAAACGTCCAGAGACCAACGCTCGTGCTTGCCCACAACAAAACCCTTGCCGCACAACTTTACAATGAGTTCAAGGAATTTTTCCCGAACAATCATGTCGAGTACTTCATCTCCTACTATGACTACTACCAGCCCGAGTCCTACATCGCCAAAAAAGATCAGTACATCGAAAAGGATGCACAAATCAATCCCAAAATCGAGATGATGCGGCTTGCGGCGACCGCGTCTTTACTCTCCCACAGAGATACTATAATAGTGGCTTCGGTCTCCTGCATCTATGGTCTGGGTAACCCTGAGAACTTCAAAAATCTCGGTTTTGAACTCCGCACCGGTCAAAAAATCGGCAGGACCGAAATTCTCGAAAAACTCATCAGCATTTTGTTCGAGAGAAATGATCTTGAACTGATGCCCGGACGATTCCGCGTCAAAGGGGACACGATCGATATCATCCCCGGTTACTTCAACGACATCATCAGAATCGAACTGTTTGGTGATGAGATCGAACGAATCTCTGAGGTGGACAAAAACACCGGCAAGGAAAAAGAACGGCTCGAGTACTTTTATGTCTATCCGGCGCGCCACTTCGTCACGCCCGAGTCTGAACGGCAGCGAAGTCTTGCATCCATTCGATCTGAACTTGACGAAGTTCTCGGAGAGGGAAAACTCGACGATCTCTCGGCCCACCGTCTGCGTCAGAGGACGCAGTATGATCTTGAGATGATTGAAGAGACCGGCTCCTGCAAAGGTATCGAGAACTACTCCCGCCACTTCGATGGACGAGCCGCAGGCGAGAAACCGTTCTGTCTGCTTGATTACTTCCCTGATGATTTTTTGCTGGTGATCGATGAGAGTCACCAGTCGCTCCCGCAGGTTCGGGGGATGTACAACGGTGATCACTCAAGAAAAATGTCGCTGGTTGAGTACGGGTTCCGGCTGCCGAGCGCATTTGACAACCGCCCTCTCAAGTTTGATGAGTTTGAGAAGTATATGCGTCAGGTGATCTTTGTCTCGGCAACGCCGGGCGAGTATGAGTTGTCCCACTCGGGCGATGTGGTCGAGCAGATCATCAGGCCGACGGGTCTGGTGGATCCTGTTGTTGAGGTGCGGCCCATTAAGGGGCAGACTGATGATATCATCAGAGAAATTCAGGCGGTGATCGCGAGAGGCGACCGTGCGCTTGTTACGACGCTGACGAAGAAGCTTGCCGAGGAGCTGACCGAGTATCTTGCGCAGCAGGGGATTAAGACGAGATATCTTCACTCGGAGATTCAGGCGCTTGAGCGGACCGAGCTTATCCGCCAGCTGCGGCTTGGTTTGTTTGATGTGCTGGTGGGTATCAATCTGCTTCGTGAGGGTCTTGATATTCCTGAGGTCGGGTTTATCGGAATTCTTGATGCTGATAAGGAGGGGTTCCTGCGTGATTCGCGGAGTCTGATTCAGATCATCGGCCGTGCGGCACGCAATGCTGAGTCACGGGTGGTTTTGTATGCCGACAACATGACCGAGTCGATGCGTGTTGCGATGTCAGAAACCGCCCGCAGACGTGAGATGCAGATTTTGTTCAACACCGAGCATGATATTGTGCCAAAGACGATCAAGAAACCGGTCCGCGAGAAGGAGGTTGACATTAAGGATGTGAAGCATCTGCCGAAGTCGGAGATTCCAAATCTCATCATCGAGCTTGAGGCTGAGATGAAGGCAGCCGCCGCTGGTCTTGACTTTGAGAAGGCGATCGCACTTCGCGACAGGGTTAAGGAGCTGCGGAACGGGTTGTGATTATTTTTAAAACGCGAATAGCGCGAATCGCATGCCTTTGGCCTGCTCACCGCTTCGCGGAATAGCGCGAATAAAAAATCGTCAATGGCGATTTTTCAAAAAATTGTATGTACTTCTCTGGACGAATTGGTTTGTTTGAAAATAAATAATTTTAGTAAAATTCTAAAAATCGCCTTTGGCGATTTTTTATTCGCGCTATTCCGCGAAGCGGTGAGCAGGCCAAAGACATGCGATTCGTGCTATTCGCGTTTCAAACTTATTCCAAAAACAAACGAACTCTTTTTCGTGGATCACCTCGACCCAATCTCATTAATACCTTCTCCCGACCATATACTTTTGATATGACTCGTGCACTCCTGTCGGTCTGGGACAAGACCGGCATTCTTGATCTTGCCAAAGCCCTGGCAGCAAAAAATATCGGCATTCTCAGTTCCGGCGGAACCGCAAAGACGCTTCGTGACGCAGGCATTCCGGTCACAGACGTCTCTGAGTACACCGGTTTTCCGGAGATGATGGACGGCCGCGTCAAGACACTGCACCCGAAGGTTCACGGCGGCCTTCTGGGCAGGCGCGGAACAGACGACGACATCATGAAGGCTCACGGCATCGAGGGCATCGACATTCTCTGCGTCAACTTATATCCGTTTGAGGAGATGTCTCAAAAGAATCTGCCGCTTGACGAACTGATCGAGTTTGTCGATATCGGCGGCCCTGCAATGATTCGTGCGGCGTCCAAAAACTTCAAAGACGTTGCCGTTGTGGTGGACCCGAGTGATTACCCGATGGTCATCGAAGCCGTGAGTGGCAAAGGGTTCACGTACGAACAGAGGCTCGGCCTTGCCGCAAAGGCTCTCACCCGGACCGCTGCCTATGACGGCGCGATCTCCAACTATCTGAACAGCCTCGGCAGTGATTTCCCAACCACCTACACATTCCAGTTTGCCAACGGCCGCCCGCTGCGCTATGGAGAAAACCCGCACCAGAAGGCAGCAGTCTACGGAACATCAGGCATCGCAGGACAGGTTGCTTTGCAGGGCAAGGAGATGTCCTACAACAACTATCTTGATGTGCACGCGGCGGTCGGCCTCTGCCGCGAACTCCCGTCTCCGGCAACGGTCATTGTAAAACACAACAACCCGTGCGGGGTAGCTCTTGGGTCAACCCAGCTTGCCTCCTACCTGAAAGCACGCGATGTGGATCCGGTTTCCGCCTACGGCTCGGTCGTTGCGATGAACAGCCAGGTCGGCAAAGATGTTGCCGAAGAGATCTGCTCCACCTTTGTTGAGGTATTGATCGCCCCCTCCTTCACGGATGAGGCACGCGAGATCATGAAGAAAAAGGAGAACATGCGTCTTTTGCTTCTCCCGCCCGAAGTTTCGGCTGATGAAGTTCGGACGATCGACGGCGGCATTCTTGTGCAGCGAACTCCGGCCCATGAAGAGGGCTGGGAGATTGTGTCAAAGCGTGCGCCAACCGCTGAAGAGGTTGCCGCACTGAAGCTTGCATGGAAGGTTGTCAAGCATGCGAAGAGCAATGCGATCATTTATGCGAACGCGACCGAAACCGTCGGGCTTGGCGTCGGCCAGATGAGCCGCGTGGACTCGGCAAAACTTGCCATAATCAAGGCATCTGAGTTCGGCAGAACAATGAAAGGAACCGTCATCGCATCCGATGCGTTCCTGCCGTTTGCCGATACGCTTGAGGTTGCGGCAGCTGCTGGCGCGACCGCACTCATTCAGCCGGGAGGCTCGATCCGTGATGCCGAGGTTATTGCCAAGGCAGATGAGCTTGGCGTTGCGGTGGTGTTTACCGGAACCCGCCACTTCCGGCACTAATTTTTTTTCTTATTTTGTTTTGTGTTTATACTCAGAATTAAAAATGCAATGACGTTTCGTCCATAATCTGTAAATAGCATAGGAGCAAATTACTCAGTATTTACGAAAGAGGTGAATTGAAAAAAATGGTTATTGGCATTGTGGAGAACCTTTACAGTTCTTATGATTTTACCAACAAAGCACTCAAATCCTTTAGTGACTGGCTGATTCTGATCTTCATCAATCTTATGGCCGTCGCTGGTGCCCTTCTTATTTTTTGCGGCGTGTTCGGCATGATAATTTCAGCGTTGTCCGCGTACAACCTTCCAACGATGACGTCAAATTCAATGGTTCTGGGAGATCCGATTTCCTCCTCCATGACATCAGCGTTTGCCATGGCCGGTATTTTCTCAATGGTATTCATTGGTCTTGGCATAATTCTTGCCCTGATATTTGGTATTCTCCTGACCGGTGTTCAGATCCGCGCGTATCGCGGCGGCGAATTTACGCTTGGCTCCTATGGAGGCATGTTCCTTGATGGTCTGCTTGCAACAATCATCTCCTTCATCTACTTCATTCCCTACATTATCATCTCGATCCTGCTCAACTTCGGTCCGATGATGAACCCTGCATATGTCATTGCATCCATGATCATCGAGATCGTTGTCATGATAGTAACGATGCTGTTCTACCTCATGGCAGTCATCAGATTTGCAAAGGTCCAGAAGTTTAGTGCGGCATTTGAGTTAAAGGAAATCTTGAATGTGATCAGCACCATCGGCTGGCTGACGTACATTGTAAACATCATTGTTGTCGGCATCGTGATTCTGGTGATCTACCTGATCCTTGCTCTGATCCCTGTGGTCGGCTGGGGTTTACTGATTGTTGTTATGCCGTTCCTGATCATCTGGGAGGCAAGATTCTTCGGAGCCCTCTACGAGTCTGCAACTGCAACCAAGGAAATTGAACCTGCGTCCCCCTAACGCAGATCCTTTATTTTTATTTTTTTTTTACTGCTGTTTCTTTTTGTGATCCGCGCTCTTTTCTCTGAATTGCTCATGACGTTTTTCTTCTGTTTGGTAAAATGTCGATAATTTGCGGTGTATTTTGTAATTCCTGCGAAATGTTCGTCAAAACACGAAACTGATTTCGTGTATTTCTAATCTCGATGAATTTTCGTGAGATTTCTAAATTACTCAAAAAATTTCCGTTATCTCGCCAACAGAGGAGTAATTATAAATAGGTAAAAGTGAATTTCTCTATAACCACAAAAAGAGGTGGAAATTTATGTCTATTGGTATTGTAGAAAATGTCACAGGTTCTTTTGCATTTGCAAAAGACAGGCTTGTCGGCAAATGGCTTGACTGGCTTATTCTTATCATCCTGTTTATCATCCCGATCATCGGATGGGCTCTGCTGTTCGGATTCCTTGCCCGTGTATATCGCGGCGGAGAACCAAAACTTGGCGACTGGATCAAGATGCTTATCGATGGTATCCTGATGTGGATCGTATTCATTGTTTATATGATCATTCCGGCTATCGTGTTCGTTATCCTTGGCGGTGCAGCTGTTCTTACCTCCTTCGCCTCGGTTGATGGTATGATGAATCCGACTGGTGCACTCGGCGCAGCATTAGGACTTGGTGTTGGTGTAATTCTCTCTGTCATTATTGCCATTATCTTCGGTTTCCTGGCTACTATGGGTATGGTCCGGTTTGCCAAGGAAGAGAAGTTCGGCGCTGCATTCCAGGTCGGTGAACTTTTCAAGATCATCGGCAAGATCGGCTGGCTGCACTACATCCTTTCCTGGATCGTTCTTGCAGTCATCTTTGCCATCATCTACTTCATTGTCGGTCTGATCACGGGACTCGTCGCTCCGCTTGGAATGATCATTCTCTGGATCATCGGTCCGGTTCTGGTAATCTGGCAGGGTAAATTCTACGCTCACCTCTACGAGTCTGCGTAAGACCTTAAAACCCAAAATTATTTTTTTTTCTTTTGTTGAGTGATTTTGTCTACGAACTCCTGTCGTTCACATGAAGTATACGTAAACATCATGGAATGAACTCCTCACTCAGGCACAAACTATAATTGTCCTTGTGACTACTTTAGAGTATGAACTACAAACTTGTGACCATGTGTGTTCTGTTGCTTGCGGCCCTTGTTCTTGCGGCAGGATGTGTCGGTACCGATAATCCTCCGGCGACCGTCACTCCTACACCAACACCAACCTCGACCACCAACCCTGACTTCAGTCTTACTCCGGGACCAACCGGTACGTTTCCTGACGGAAAAGCGGTAGTTGTGCAGGTTGGCCGTGACTCGATCAAGCCGGAGATTACGGCAACGTATTCGGGAGGCAAGGGAACGAATCAGATCAGCAAAATAGAAGTGACCCTCTACCGTGCGGATGACAAAGAAATTATCACACAGCAGTTTGGCAAGGAACCGAGAATCGGCACCGAGCTGGTGTTTGTGGGTTCGTCAACGCCGTCCATCAGTGACCGTGTGAAGGTTGTTGCATACTACTACTCAGGTGAGGTTGTTGTGGTGAGCGATCAGCTCTACACGTTCAAGCCGAGAACATAACTAAAAAAATATTTTATTCTTTTTTTGCCCAGGTTATGAGCAGACCGTCATCAATTTTTTCAATATTTTTGAGAGTGAGACGGGGAAAGCCTTCGGCACGGGTGAATCCTGTCCCGTCAACGAGGGTGGGTGCGTCCGTTCCGCCGATGATGAGCGCTCCGACATAGATGCGTATTTCGTCGAAGAGTTTCTGGCTGGTGAATGACCAGAGAAGGGTTGCGCCTCCTTCGACCATGAGTTTTTGTACGCCCATTTCACCGAGTTTGTCGAGGACAAGTCCGAGGTCAACCTGATCTGTGCCCGCACGAATAACGGTCGCCTGTTTTGCAAGGACGGCAACTTTTTCCTCAGGCGCCTTGTCTGAGACGAAGATGACTCGTCTGCCGGTTCCTTTTTTGAACATGTCTCCGTCCGGCGGCATCTTTGCCTGACTGTCGATGACGATTCTCATCGGCTGTTCCTCACGTCCCTGTGCTGTGCGTTCGGCGATGAGGTCAGGGTTTTTGAGACGAAGCGAGGAGTCGTCGGCAAGGATGGTGCCAATTCCGACCATGACGGCGTCGCAGTCTGCCCGAAGCCTGTCGACGCGGGCAAAGTCCTGGTCTCCGGAGATTTTGGTCTGCCGGTGTTCTTTGGTGGATATTTTTCCATCAGCACTCATTGCGGCGTTGATGATGACGTAAGGGCGCATGTATGTCCCTTTGTGTTGTTGGGATATATACGTTGCAGGTTTATCTTATGAGTCGCCCACGGAACACACGGAAAAAACATCACGGAGCAGACAAGAACAACACTGAATTGAAAAACAATTCATTTTCATAATGTTTTTGCCTTGTAGTCATATTTTTTCCGTGTTGTTCACGTCTGCTCCGTGATGTTTTTCTGTGAGATTTCTGTGTGCTCCGTGTTTTCCGTGGGCGGCTCATGAATTATAATACTGCAAAACCTACATTCTCGGAAGCATTAATCCCTCCCACTGCAAATAGTTAGGGATATGCCAAATCTTACGGTTGCTGTTCTTGCTCCCAACGGATATGCCCGCGATATCGGGAAAAAGGGAACAAGTACTGATATTACTTTCTATAATCTGAAGAAGGGACATGACACCGTCACGCTGCTTGAGCCGACCCGGTATCCTGACCGGCTTGCCCCGCTGTTTTATGTGGTCTCGATGGCTCACGAAGCAATTGTGGTGGTGGACGCTATCACCCCGATGTTTGCCGAGTGGGTTTTGATTCTGGACTGTGCCGGTGTTTCAAAGGGAACGATCATTCTGAAGAATTACATTCAGCCGTCTGATATTGCCCCGCTGATCAAGGGAACCGTTCTTGAAGGCTACGAGGTCTGCGAGGAGGATTTTATCACGCTTTCTGCAAATCTTCTTGCAAAAGCTGCCACACAGCCTGAGTCAGAACCAAAAGACGGTGCTGTGGGTTCGGTCCCCATCGATCACCACTTCAATGTGCGAGGAATTGGAACGGTTATTCTCGGCTGTGTTGTGGACGGCTGGATCAAGAAGCATGACAAAATGCGGGTTGAGCCAACCGGAAAAACCGCACAAATCCGTTCCGTGCAGAAGCATGATGATGACTTTACCTGGGGATGTGCAGGCGACCGTGTGGGCTGTGCACTGAAGGATATCGAGTCTGATGACCTTGACCGGGGTTTTGTTCTGACCACTGATCCTGCCGTGAAGAGTTCAACAAGCATCACCGGCCAGGCACATCTGGTGAAGTACTGGCCTGCGGCAGTGAAGGATCAGATGGTTGTTTCCGTCGGCCACTGGATGCAGTTCCTTTCTGCCCGGGTGGTTGCCGTTGAGAACGGTTCAGACTGGCATAACCCGAAACTTACCATTGAACTGGAGACTCCGGTCGTGTATAAACCGGGAGATAAGGCGGTTCTGCATTATCTGGACGGCGGAAAGCTGCGGATTATGGGGACGATTACCCTTCCCTGATTTTTTTGTCGTTTGTCGGAGATAATTTTGGTGCTGATCAAGGCTGATGACTGATATCACTTTTTTTAGAGTCGACAAACGACAAACTTTTTTTTGTCAACAGGAGTTCCAATCTGAAAAATCGCCTTTGGCGATTTTTTTATTCGCGCTATTCGTGCTATTCGCGTTTCAAAAAAAGATGAGGAAAAACCCCTTCACTTCACGTTCTCGCAGTACTTCAGAATATCCCTTGTCCGCTCAATCCCCAGCGTTGGCTTCGTCACCTCAAGCCACAGATAGAACCCGACCCGCGACGGCGTTGGCCGCTCATACTTAAACCCGCCAGTTTTCACCGGAATCATCTTAAAATATGTCCGCTGTTTGCGCGGCTTCAGATAAATCACCGGCGACATCTCAGGATAATCCACCGCAAGAACTACCTTCGAATAATTCTCCGACAGCTTCGTAAAATCCAGAACATCAGACTTCACCCGCAGCCCATACTCAGACACCAGCCCTTTCAGCGCAGACGGATACAACCCTCCGCAGATCACCTTCTTCACCAGCGGCGACACACACGGATCCGCAAAATACTGCTCGCTTGAAAACTTATGATCCATCGCAAAATACAGACGCGTCAGCGCCTCATCATGCAGCTTCTTATAATCAAACCCTTGCGTCCTCAGCGACTCGCAGGACACCAGCTTCGGATTTTTCACCGGCTGTGTTGGAAGCGTCGTCAGCCGCAGCGGACGAAGCACCGACTTCATCACCTCGCACGGCTTTGTTCCCACATACAAATTATCAGGATCAGCAACTAACCGCCGCACCACCTGCGTATTCGAAATATCCACCGAAGAAAACAGAATGAACCCCACATGCTCCTGCTTAAACATATAGCCGAACAGATGCTTCTTGTAAATAATCTCCGCCTCAAGATCCTTCAGATCCGCGGGAGACGTCACAATCTCGCAGAACGTCGCCTGATTCTCATTATCAAACAACAGCAGATCAACTTCAGCCAGATCCTGCCCGTTCCCCCGCACCCGAATATCCCCTTTCTCCGCAGAGTACAAACCATTCATCCCGAGCGCAATCTTTGACTTATGTTTCGGAACATCAGCACCTTTGCGGACAATTTTCTTAATCGTATTCGTCTGGGACGCAATTCGAATCAGCTGCTCATAAATCAGCGACTCAAACCAGTATCCTTCCGCCGTCCGCATCAGCATAATATCTTCGGAAAACAGATTCTTCCGCTCCGCTGCCCGCATATGCCGCATAGCCCGCACCGCAACCGCCCGATCTGGGTGATACCGGTCAAACTGCTCGCCTATCCACCGGAGCATAGCCGCCCCTCCTGCACTAACATCGTACGTATCACATCAGATAAACTTCAGCAGAGCACCAGAATCCTGCGTGTCAGACTCTTGTGCACTCGCTGTTCATAATATCCCGAAATCTCAAACAGACCGTCGGTCAGGCCGCGTATATCACGGTGCGTAACCACAACAGCACGGCCGCCCTTCTTTAAGATGCGGCGGATTTCCCGCAGGGAGTCCACATACAGCGTGTCCAGCGAATCAGCTCCAACCGTAGTCGACTGGCCGTAGGGTAAATCGGTCGCGACCGCATCAAAACATCCGTCAGGATACGGCATCCTGGTCGCGTCCGCACGAACATATGCACCGTCGGGCAGATTGCTCCGGCATCCTTCAAGCATCTCGGGATCATAATCACTGCCGATGGATACAACACCCATCAGCTCGGTCTCAAGCAGCATGCCTCCCGTGCCGCAGAACGGATCGCACAACAGTTCTCCCGGCATAACATGCGTCAGGTTCACCATCGTTCTTGCCATCAGGGGCATCATAACTCCCGGATGGAAGAAGGCCCGTCTCTGCGGATTACGGTAGGCATAAGATCCCCGGTCAATGGTGTAGAGAACCTTGCCGAGGAAACACCGGTTATCGGTGAAGAGCGCACGATATTCAACCTCAGGATTACTGAGGCACACAGTTCCGCGTATGCTCTTCCCCATCATGCGCTCCAGCTCCAGCTGGGGCGCATCTACGGTGGAAGGATGAACCTTTCTGACTCTGCAGGCAAAGGGACGGTCAGCGATAATATTCAGCTGCGTCAGCAGTTCCTGTAAGGCACTGCTGGTTCCGTCGCATTCGCCAATCAGCTCCATAACTACATGGGTCTGCGCAAGTCGTGTCGTCGTCTCAGGATACTCCACCTCAGCGATCGCAGCACCGGTTGCCGTTCGCGTCACCGTTCCGACGCAGGCAATTTCCGCGATAGCCAGAGAGGTGTTCTCTCCGGAGAGTTCAAACAGCAGGTTCATCCGTCCTATAGATATGCCGTTTGGTTACTATATACCTGTGGTAAGTCTCAGATATTTTCAGAGCACAATCTCCTTCTTCTTGATATACCATGCTTTTGCGCAGTGGTTGGGATGATAGCGCATCTTTGCCTCGCGCAGTCCCGGAACATCCATGTCGGATTCTCTGTTGACCCACTCGCATTTTGCCCGGAGACATTTTGCCGTCTCCTGATTGATGATCTTATAGATGCCCTTGTACTTCACGAACCCTTTTTCAAAATGTATGAGCGCAGTTGATTCATTGAAAAACTCCCAGACAGCAATTGCGGCAATGTTTCCTTCAGGCATGATTCTGATTGCAAGTCCTTCGCATCCAAGTTCCTGCCAGTGTTCGAGCGCAAACAAAACAGCGGTCAGTTCCTCTTTCATGATCAGGTTTGCTTCGCAGTGTTTTGAGATGCTCCACTCCTCAATCATCTCCCGGACTTCGGGCAGGATATCGATTGTGATTCGTTCGGTTGTGTGGCAGTACTCGGCGTTGAATCTGTTGATCTGGCCGCGGATGTTGAGATATTTTCTTCCTTTGAGTTCGGCGAGTTCAACGGTTCGGTAATAATACTCGGAAAATCCTCGGTTGGTGTAGACCGGGGTTTCGGGGTGAACTTCTTTGAGGTAGCGGACGTCTGATTCGTTGTAGAAGTCCATGGCCATTTTTCCGCCGCACTCTTTTGCGAGTGCGAGGACTTCTTCGAATAGTTTTGGGGCTGGTTCCCCCACGGGTGCGCGGTAGGTTGTTTCGCCGTCTACGGTGCAGGCGGTGAGCAGTCTTCCGTCCTGAACGGTAAATGAGTAGGGGGCATAGTGTTCCCAGCAGACCATGTTCATGAACGAGTACTCGGAGTGTACTTGCGGGTATTGTGCAAATATTTTGTCGAAGACTGGTTTGTCCTTCAGGGTAACTGGTTTATAGTCTGCTTCACTGAGTGTCATGATATCTGTTCGGTCGTTCCTGTTCAAGGTTCATGGGGGTGTAGCGTTCCATGGGAGAAAATCCTGCGCGTTTATAGATGCCTTCAGCTTCGGGCGCTGCAATGAGGCCGAGCCATGAGAGGCCGAGGGTTTGCCCGAGGCTGCGTAGAATTTCGGCAATTTTTGATCCGATGCCCAAATTCCGGTAGCTGGGAAGGACGGCGACGTCTTGTATGTAGCCGTCTGATGAGCCGTCGGCGATGATTCTTCCCATGCCTACGGCAGAGCCTGTTGCGCTGTCAAGTGCGATTATGAAGAGGAAACTACCGCGAATGAGGGGCGCGATACCGCCTGGGTTCCAGCCCATTTCCCACCAGCCGCCTGCACGGTAGAGGTCGATGATCTCTTTGGTCTGCCAGTTTCTGATCATCAGGTATTTGATTTCCGGTTGATTTTGTCTGTTTTCTTCCCCAATGTCCATGAGTTTTTATTAGGTTGGTTTCTGAGTGTTATGAGGATGACTGTTTGGGACAAAAAAATTCTGTTTCGCTGTCTTTATATCTCTCTTCATCCTATGTTGTTAGCTCACAGTCACTCATGTGTTTTGTGAGAAATCAGGCGAGCTTTTTCGTCTGATTGGTATCATCCAGCAGTTCGGAGGGTTTATAT